>NZ_JAUCGS010000001.1:1093585-1227554 GCF_059916605.1 Chromobacterium sp. CCUG 30098
GGCTTGGGCTTTCTGAGCGGCGGAAGCTTCTTTCTTGGCTACGTGCTTCTTGGCTTTTTTAGCTTTCGGAGCGGAAGCGTCGGCTTTAGCGGCTTGAGCTTTCTGAGCAGCGGAAGCTTCTTTCTTAGCTACGTGCTTTTTGGCTTTTTTGGCTTTTTTCGGAGCGGAAGCGTCGGCCTTGGCGGCTTGGGCTTTCTGAGCGGCGGAAGCTTCTTTCTTGGCTACGTGCTTCTTGGCTTTTTTAGCTTTCGGAGCGGAAGCTTCAGCTTTGGCGGCTTGAGCTTTCTGAGCGGCGGAAGCTTCTTTCTTAGCTACGTGCTTCTTGGCTTTTTTAGCCTTCGGAGCGGAAGCTTCGGCTTTGGCGGCCTGAGCTTTTTGAGCAGCGGAAGCTTCTTTCTTCGCTACTTTTTTCTCGGCTTTCTTAGCCTTGTGGATCGCAACCGGAGCGGAAGCAGCAGCTTTTTCAGCGGCGAAGCCGTTAACGGACACCAGGCTGAAAGCAGCGGTCAGAGCAAGCAGAGCCAGCTTTTTCATTTATGAAACTCCTAAGTTTCTTGGATTGGTATGAAAGTGGACATGTAGTCCTTTTCAGGCCGAAATGCTAACCATGACAAGGGGCTGAGTCTATGCCTTCTGTGTATCCCAATGTTACGGAATGTACAGGCGTGGCGACGGCGGATGTCAGATCGGCCAGCGGAACAGAAAGCGCGCGCCGCCCAGCGGCGAGCTTTCCACTTTCACCTCGCCGCGGTGGGCGCGGGCGATGCCGGCGACGATGGCCAGGCCCAGGCCGTGGCCGCCGGTCTTGCGGCCGCGGCTTTCGTCCAGCCGCACAAAGGCGTCGAACACCCGGCCGCGGTCCTGTTCCGGAATGCCGGGGCCGTCGTCGTCCACCATGATGATGCAGTGGCGCTGCTCGACGATGATGCTGGTCTGCACCAGGCGGTTGGCGTGGCGGCGGGCGTTGGACAGGAAGTTGTCCAGCACCCGGGTCAGCAGGTGTTCGTCGGCGGTGATGGCTAGGCTGGCCCCGGCCGGCTCCAGCCATTGAATGTCCTGCGTCAGCGCGGCCTGGCCGGCGATGCGGTCCTTGGCCCAGGGAATGGCGTCGAAGCTGCTGAGCTTCAGCGGCGCTTCCGGCCGGTCCAGCCGCGCGTGCAGCAGCAGCTCTTCCACCAGCTTGTCGATGGCGGAGAGGTCGCGCTCTATCGCCTGCCGCTCCGGGCTGCTCTCGTCGCCTTCCAGCAGCGCCATCCGGTAGCGCAGCCGCGCCAGCGGCGTGCGCAACTCGTGGGCCACGGCGTTGGTCAGGGTTTTCTTGCTATTGATCAGCGCGGCGATATTGTCGGCCATGTGGTTGAAGGCGACGCCCAGCTGGCTGACGCCGGAGCGCGGCGGCAGGTCCACGCGGGCGGACAGATTGCCGCTGGCCAGCTTGCCGGCGGTTTGCTCCAGCGCCACCAGGTCGCGCCAGTGCGGCCGCATCCATAGAAACACCGGTATCGCCAGCGACAGGCCGATGAAGCCCAGCAGCGCGTAGTCGAACCATTTGAGCTGGTGCAGGAAGAATAGATAGCGCAGCGGACCGGCCACCAATAGGTAGTTGCTGTCCTCCAGCTTTTGCAGGAACACGTATTTGTCTTCCAGCATCACGATTTCGCCGCGGTCCAGCGCCTGCTTGGATTCGTCGTCCAGCAGATAGCTGCTCATCTTCTCCACTTTGACGCGGAAGGTGAAGCCGTGGTCGGAGTTGGCCAGCGTTTCGCTCCAGCGGTCTTCCGGCACGCCGCGCAGATCGGCTTCGATCAGCGACAGCGTGGTGCGCAGCAGGTCGGACAGATAGCGCTCGCCCACGTCGTCCACCGCCTGCTTGTAGACCGCGCCCACCAAGACCACCGCCACCAGGAAACAGGTCATCAGCAGCAGGTAGAACTGGATGAACAATCGGCGCATGCGCGCTTACTCCCAGCCGGACAAGGAGAACAGATAGCCGCGGTTGCGCACCGTCTTGATGCGGAACGGCTCGCTGGGATTGTCGCCCAGTTTCTTGCGCAGCCGCGAGATGGCCACGTCTATGCTGCGGTCCAGGCCGTCGTAGCTGACGCCGCGCATTTCCTTGAGCAGGATGTCGCGGTTCAGGGTTTCGCCGGCGTGGCTGGCCAGCAGCCACAGCAGATCGAAGTCCGAGGTGGACAGCGGGATCTTTTCATTGGCCAGCGTCACGTCGCGGCTGATCGGGTCTATCGCCAGTTGGCCGAACACCACTTTGCGGGTGCCGGGCTTGGGCGCGGTGGCGTCGGCGTTGGCCGAAGCGGGCCGCAGATTGCGCAGCTGGGCGCGCAGCCGCGCCACCAGCACCGAGGGCGGCGTGGTTTTCAGGATGTAGTCGTTGGCGCCCAGTTCCAGGCCCAGGATCTGGTTCATATCGCTGTCCAGCGAGGTCAGCATGATGATGGGGCCGTCGAATTTGGGACGCAGCTCGCGGCAGATGGAGAGGCCGTCTTTGCCGGGCAGCATGATGTCCAGCAGCACCAGGTCCGGCGCTTCGCGGGCGATGGTGTCCAGCGCGGCGTCGCCGCGCGGTTCCACCACCACGTCCATTTCATGGCGGGACAGAAAGTCGCTGATCAGCTCGGCCAGGTCGGCGTCGTCTTCTACAAACACGATGCGGTGGGTCATGCCTTGCATCCATCTATTCAGTGGTCAATCCGCGAAGTATCGCCCGAGCCGCCGCGCGCTTCAACTGCAAGCACGGTCAGGACCGCCTTGTTTCCGCCCGGCGAGCAGGCGATTTCCGTTTCGAAGCGGAAAATCCACCGGTCCACAGTTGCCGGCGGCTTGATTACAGTTTCCTGACATCGCCAACCGTTTTGCAAAGGAAAGCTCATGAACGATCAAGTCCGTCCCGCCGCCGTCGACCAGACCGCGATCCGCCGCCTGGCGGACCAGATTCTGGGGCAGATTCCCGCCTTGCTGGACGCGGCCGGCAAGTCTCTGACCGAGGTTCAGCAGCAGAAGCTGGATTCGCACGTGCTGGCGATGGCGCGCCGCTCGCTGACCGGCGAAGGGCTGCCGGATTTCGACAAGAGCCTGTTCGACGAGATCTCGGACACCACGCGGCGTTTGTCCGCCGCGGTGGTGGCCCTGTTCGGCAATCTGCCGGAAGAGGAAGCGCTTTTGCTGTCCATTCATTTCGAGATGGCCAAGAACAAGGCCTGAAGTCCGCCGTGCATAGATAGAGAGATAGAGGAGAAGACAATGACGCAGATAACCGTAGTGATTGGCGACCGTCTGGGCAAGGGACAGAAAGTGGGCGCGGGCGCGGAGGCCGCCGGCGCGCGCGCGGTGGTGATCGCGGGCATGGCCGCGGATATGAAGCTGGGCGACGTGATGCAGGCGGAGGGCGCGCAGCTGGGCATTTCCTTCTGCGGCAGCGGCGGCGCCGGCGCCATCACCGCGCAGACCAAGTACGGCTACAAGGCCAAGTACGGCATGCGTTCGGTGGAGGAGGGCGTGACCGCGATCGAGGAGGGCTACACCGTGCTCGGCTTCGGCTTCATGGACAAGGAAGAGCTAGGGCAGCGGCTGGTGGCGGCCTATCAGAAGAAATACGGCGGCTGAGCGATGCAAAGGCGTTTCGAGTCCAGCGTGACGGTCAGCGGACGCGGCGACAGCAAGGCGCAAGCTTGCGCCGACGCCTTGTCCGGCGTGCAGCGCGCGGTGACGGCGGCCGGCCACCCGGTGCTGTTGCGCATCGAGCCCATGCGGGTGACGGTGGTCGCGGCGGAGGAGATCCGCCGCCGCGAGCGCTTTCTGTTCTTCTTCCTGCCGCGGGACAGGCTCAGCTACGCCGTCACGCTGGAGGTGGAGGTCAGCGTGACGGCGCTGGATATCGAGGCCGTGCCCTTCGTCGCGCGCCAGGTTTAGGCGCCGGCTGTCGTTTTATTCCGAGGAGGAAGCCATGCTTCTGATCATTCTTCTCAAGTCGCTGTTGATAGGCGGTCTGGTCGGCGTCGCGGTAGGCGCCGGCGCGGCCCGCATGTTCCACGCGCCGACTTCCCAGGGCATGGGCGCTTTCCGCACCCTGGGCGAGCTCAATTCCTGCGAGGGCGACCCGGCCTCGCATTTTTCCTTCGGCCTGGGCTTTTTCTTCAACGCCTGGGCCTCGTCGGTGGCCGCCGGCGCCTTCACCCAGGACATCGACCACCGGGTGATTCCGCACTGGGGCGCCGCGGCTTTGCTGGCGCGCAACCGCAATCTGGCGGAGACCCTGCACAACCCGCGCAAGATGGCCTTGGTGTGCGGGGTAATCGGCATGCTGCTGGTGGCCTTCCTGAACACCACCGCTTCGGCGGTGCCGGCTTCGCTGCAAATCACCGCGGTCAAGGTCTTGGTGCCCGCGGCCAACCTCTTGGTCAACACCGTGATGCCGGTGATTTTCTGGCTGGCGGCGATTGAGGCCGGCCGGCGTTCCGGTCTGTGGGGCACGGTGTTCGGCGGTCTGGCCCAGCTGATCATGGGCAATGCGGTGCCGGGCCTGGTGCTGGGCATTCTGATCGGCAAGGGCGTGGACGAGGGCGGCTGGAACAAGGTGACCAAGCTGATGATGGCGGCCATCGTGGCGCTGTTCGCGCTCAGCGCCTTCTTCCGCGGCTTTGATCTGAAGCTGCTGAGCAGCTTCCACCTGAACGCCCCGTCCTGGCTGGAACTGCTGCACGCCGCCGTGCGCGGCGCTTGAGGTTGAAGGAGAGAATGATGACTGAACAAGCACAAACCGGGGGTTTCTGGCTGGCGGACTGGTCTTTTCCCTTGCTGGTGGGGCTGTTGTCCGCCGGCGTGTTCGCCGGCACGCATATGTATTACGTCTACGGCATCGGCGCTTTCAACGAGGTGGCCTTCGTATCGATGCTGCGCGCCGGCATGGACACCGGCGTCTACGGCGCGGTGGCCGCCTTCGGCGCCAGCTTCTTGTTCGCCCGGGTGATAGAAGGCTCGCTGGTGGGCATCCTGGACATCGGCGGCGCCATCATGACCGGCGTCGGCCTGGGCATTCCGGCGATGTTCCTCGGCGCCGGCATCTTGTTTCCGGTGGAAAACTTCGGCGCGGCGCTGGCCACCGGGATGGTGATCGGCTTGCTGATCGGCGCGGTCATTATTTTCGCGCGCAAATTCACCATCAATCAGGGCAATTCCACTTACGGCGCCGACGTGATGATGGGCGCGGGCAACTCCTCCGGCCGCTTCCTCGGCCCGCTGATCATCCTGTCGGCGATGGCGGCGTCGATTCCCATCGGCGTCGGCTCGCTGCTGGGCGCGCTGGTCTTCTATCTGTGGGGCAAGCCCATCACCGGCGGCGCCATCCTGGGCGCGATGCTGCTGGGCACGCTGTTCCCGGTGGCGATTGCCTGAGGAGGCGGCGATGGATGATTTGCTGATCAAGGACGCTTTGCTGGCCGACGGCTCGGTGCTGGACATCGCTATCCGTCACGGCAAGATCGCCGGGCTGGGGCGGCTGGACGGCCCGGCCCGGCGCACGCTGCGGCTGGACGGACGCTGGCGGCTCAGCGCCGGCTGGATAGACGGCCATGTGCATTGCAACCCGGCCTCGCCGATTTATCACGACGAGCCGGATCAGGTGGGCGTGGCCGGCGGGGTCACCACGGTGGTGGACGCCGGCAGCGTAGGGGCCGACGACGTCGCCGCCTTCTGCGAGCTGGCCGGCGCTTGCCGCACCGATGTGCGCGCCTTGCTGAACATCTCGCGCATCGGCCTCGTTACCCAGCATGAATTGGCCAATCTGGACGACGTCGACGTGGCGCTGGCCGGCGCGGCCATCCGCGCGCATCGCGATTTCATCGTCGGCATCAAGGCGCGGCTCAGCGGCAGCGTGGTCGGCGCCAACGGCGTCGCGCCGCTGGCGCGGGCCAAGGAGATACAGCGGCGCTTCGGGCCGCTGCCCTTGATGGTGCACATCGGCAACACCCCGCCGTCGCTGGACGAGATCGCCGAATGGCTGGAGCCGGGCGACATCGTCACCCACTGCTTCAACGGCAAGCCCAACCGTATCCTGGACGCCGCCGGCGCGCTGCGCGCCTCGGTGCGGGCGGCGATCGAGCGCGGCGTGCTGCTGGACGTCGGCCACGGCAGCGCCAGCTTCAGTTTCCGCGTGGCGCGAGAAGCCATGGCGCTGGGCCTGTACCCGGACACCATCAGCTCGGACATCTATTGCCGCAACCGCGTGGCCGGGCCGGTGTTCGGCCTGGCGGCGGTGATGTCCAAATTCCTGAGCCTGGGCATGCCGCTGGAGAGGGTGCTGGACTGCGTGACCCGGCGGCCGGCGGAAGCGCTGGGACTGAGCGGCAAAGGCCGGCTGGAAGCGGGCGCGGACGCCGATCTGACCATCTTCGACATTGAAACCGCGCCGCGGCCGCAGAGCGACTGCGACGGCGACACGCTGACCGGCGTGCGGCACCTGACGCCGCTGGCGGCGGTGGCGGGCGGCGTCTTGCTGCCCACCGAACAAGGAAAGGCTTGTCATGTCTTCGATCTATGAGCAGTACCAGCTTAAGCCGGTGATCAACGCTTCCGGCCGCATGACCCTGCTCGGCGTGTCCACGCCGGCGCCGGAAGTGAGGGCGGCGATGGTCCAGGGCCTGGAGCGCTATTTCGAGATGAAGGATCTGGTCGACAAGACCGGCGACTACATCGCCCGGCTGCTGGAGGCGGAGGCCGCGACGGTGGTGTCCTGCGCGGCCGCCGGCATCGCCCAGTCCGTGGCCGCCGTCATCGTCCGCGACGATCCGCGCCTGCTGGTGAATCTGCATGCGCAGCCGGTGGCCGGACCGCGTGAGATCGTGCTGCCCAAGGGGCACAACGTCAATTTCGGCGCGCCGGTGGGCTCCATGGTGGCGCTGGGCGGCGGCCAGGTGGTGGAGGCCGGCTGGGGCAATGAGTGCTCGGCCGCGCAATTGGAGGCCGCGATCGGCCCCGCCGCCGCCGCCATTCTCTATATCAAGTCGCACCACGCCTTGCAGAAAAGCGTGCTCGGGGTGGCCGAGGCCGCCGAGGTGGCGCGTCGTCGGAATCTGCCGCTGATCGTCGACGCGGCGGCGGAGGAGGACTTGCGCACCTATTACCGCTTGGGCGCGGACCTGGTGATTTACAGCGGCGCGAAGGCGATCGAGGGGCCGACCAGCGGCCTGGTGCTGGGCCGTCGCCAATACGTGGAATGGGTCAAGTTGCAAAGCCAGGGCATAGGCCGGGCGATGAAGGTGGGCAAGGAGGGCATTCTGGGCCTGACTTGCGCAATCGAGCGCTATCTGAAGCAGGACAAGGAAAGCGGGGCGGCGATGGCGGAGCGGTTGCGGCCCTTCATCGCCGGTCTGAACCAGCTGGCCGGCGTCAGCGCGCGCCTGGTCTGGGACGCGGCCGGCCGCGACATCGCCCGCGCCGAGATCGCTTTCGACGCCGGCGCCACCGGCGTCAGCGCGGTGGCCGCCGCGGCCGCGCTGAAACAGGGCGACATCGCCATTTATTTCCGGGAGTACCGGGCCAACGAAGGCCGGCTGGAGGTGGACGCGCGCAGCGTGGACGCGGCCCAGCTGGAACAGATAGGCGAGCGCATCCGCCGCCTGCTGAAGGGAGAGCAAGCATGAAACTGGAACCCAATTTTTATCAAGATCGCGTGTGCTTGAATGTGCTGGCCGGAAGCAAGCACAATGCCCGTCAGATTCATCAGGCGGCGGAAGGCCATGTGCTGGTGGGCGTGCTGTCGAAAAACTACGCCGATGTGGACAGCGCGGTGGCGGACATGCGCGAGTACGCGGCGCTGATAGACAACGCCTTGTCGGTGGGCCTGGGCGCCGGCGACCCGCGCCAGTCCGACATGGTCAGCGCCATCGTCGGCCAGGTGCAGCCGCAGCACGTCAATCAGGTGTTCACCGGCGTAGGCGCCAGCCGCGCGCAGCTGGGCCAGGCGCGGACCGTGGTCAACGGCCTGGTGTCGCCCAGCGGCATTCCCGGCCTGGTCAGGATTTCCACCGGCCCGCTCAGCGCCGGCGCGCCAGTCTGCGCCGCGCCGGTGGACACTGCCATCGCCATGCTCAAGGATATGGGCGGCAGCTCGATCAAGTACTTTCCTATGGGCGGGCTGGATTGCCGCGACGAATACCTGGCGGTGGCGGAAGCCTGCGCGCGCCATGATTTCTGGCTGGAGCCCACCGGCGGCATCACGCTGGAGAATTTCGGCGAGATCGTTCGCCTGGCGCTTGAGGCCGGCGTGTCCAAGGTGATTCCGCATGTGTACAGTTCCATCATCGACGCGAACGGCGAAACCCGGCCCGGCGACGTCGAGCGGCTGTTGTCGATGGTGAAAGCCTTGTTGTAGCCGCGCCCGGGGAGGCCGGGCGCGGGTGGGTTCAAAGAAGGAGGCTCATGGTCAAATTCCCCTATCAACGGCTGGCCCAGGCCTTTGCCGCGCTGCAGGCGGAAGCGCTGCCGCAGGAAGAACTGGCGCGCCGGCTGGCGGTGTCCACCCGCACCGTGCGCAACGACATCGACGCGCTCAACGCCATCCTTGCCGAGCACGGCGCGCGTTTCGTGCTCAAGCGCGGCGAGGGCTACCGGCTGCAGGCCGACGACCCGGAGCGCTTCCAGCAGGTGCGGCCGCAGGCCGGTTCCGGCCGCGCCATTCCGCGCCAGGCCGGCGAGCGGGTGCATTACCTGCTGGCACAGTTCCTCGGCTCCGCCTACGCCTTGAAGCTGCAGGACCTGGCCGACGCCTGGTGCGTCAGCCGCGCCACCTTGCAGGCCGACATGGCCGAGGTGCGCGAGCGCCTGGCCGGCTACGGCCTGAGCATAGAGGCCAAGCCGCATTACGGCATGAAGCTGCTGGGCGCGGAATCCTCCATCCGCGTCTGCCTCAGCGATCTATTGGCGCAGCTGGCCGCGGAACGGCCGGACCACCCGCTATTGAGCGCGGATCCGGTGCTGGCCGACGCGCTGGCGACGGTGCGCGCCGGCCTGCCCGGCTGCTTGAGCCGCGCCGGCGTCCGCCTCAGCGACGACGGCGCCCAGTTCCTGAGCTTTTATTGCGCGGTGGCGGCCAAGCGCATCGTCGACGGCTTTCCGCTGCAGGATTTCCGCGGCGAGGAGACGCTGCCGGCGGTGGACCAGGCCGCGGCGCACATCGTCGACCTGCTGCGGCGCATGAGCGGGGTGGAGATCGCTGCCGCCGAGCGGGCCTTCCTCCGCGTCAACATCGCCGCGCGCAGCCTGAGCGGCATGCTGCCCAGCGCGATCAACGCCGACGACGCCGACGCGCTGGTTCGCTACATCCTCGACTACATCAACCGCCATTACCGCTACGATCTGCGCGCCGACCGGCAATTGCGCGAGGACCTGGTCACCCACGTCAAAACCATGATCACCCGGGTGCGCTACCAGATCACGCTGCCCAATCCGGTGCTGGCCGACATTAAGCAGCATTACGCGCTGGCCTACGATTTCACGCTGGCGGCGGTGTCCAGCTGGGCCAAGCACTCGCCGTACCGGATCTCGGAGAACGAGATCGGCTATCTGGTGCTGCACATCGGCGTGGGGCTGGAGCGTCATTATCAGATCGGCTATCTGCGCCGGCCGCAGGCCCTGCTGGTGTGCGACGGCGGCAACGCCACGCTGCGCACGCTGGAGGCGGTGCTGCGCCGCCGCTTTCCGCAGTTGGAGGTATGCGCCGCCTTGTCCTGTCAGGAATACGAGGCGCTGGAACATGTGAGCGCCGATTTCGTGGTGTCCACGGTGCGGCTGGAGGACAAGCGCAAGCCGGTGGCCTTGCTGTCGCCGTTTCCATCGGATTACCAGCTGGAACAGTTGGCGCGGCTGGTGGCGGTGGACCGCACCCGGCCCTATATGCTGGAGCGCTATTTCTCCGCCCAGCATTTCTGGGTGGCGGAGCCGGGGCTGAGCCAGCAGGCGCTGTTCGAGCGCGTCTGCGGGCAGTTGCGCGAGGAGGGCTATGTCGACGCCGATTTCCTGCCCTCGGTGCGCGAACGCGAGGACATTCTCAGCACCATGCTGGGCGACGGCATCGCCTTGCCGCACTCGCTGGGCCTGCTGGCGCGCAAGACCACGGTGTGCACCATCATCGCGCCGCACGGCGTCGCCTGGGGAGAGGGCGGGGTGGCGCGGGTGATCTTCCTGCTGGCGATCAGCAAGACCGAGTACGAGGAGGCGATGGCGATCTACGAGCTGTTCGTCTCTTTCATGCGTCAGCGCGCCGGCGCCCGGCTGGTGGAGAGCCGCAGCTTCGAGCAGTTCCTGCGCAATGCGCTGTCATGCCTGCCTGAGGTCTGAGCCGCGCCGGATAAGGTTTTGCACGGCTGTCAATCAATATTGTTTGGTTTATGGTTATGTTGCGATTTGTGTTGAATAACGTTGTTTTTGTGCACTGCAAGGGGTGGAGTTCCAGCTTTTTTGTAACAGTTTGAAACTGTATATAGGTTCGAGTATTTACTTCATGCTTTCGTTCTAGATCACGCCATGTCGGCGCTTGGGCGATGTTTTCGTCATTGATCTGTAACAAGCTCCCTGGTTTTAGCTTGCGGCTGGCCATTAATCTGGATCAAATTTGCCCTTGAAAGTTGGGGGCGAACTGTTTTTAATAGCGCCGCCTGGCTTCACAACCGGGATGCTCCCGCCGCTTTCTGCGCCGTCCTGGGCTTGCTTGCCCGCCGGAAGACGCGTCTCCGCCCGAGGGTTCGCCGGCTGTCAGCGTTGTGATGTCCCAGCAGGGGAAGGTCGGCTGTCGCCGCTCTCCTGTCGCGTCATCCACTCGGGGCGATTCGCGTCGCCCCTGTCGATTGATCATGCCGACTTTTCGATTTTGATCAGCTCGCGCTGCGAGTTCCGCATTGCTTTTTGCTATGACATTGGCATTTGCTTGGCCGTTGGCCGCGCAAGCCCTTGCCGTTGCCGCCCGGCCTGGAGCCGGGCCTGGATTACCGTCGCCGGGGCCGATGGCGCGCAGCCGTTCACGCCCGGGCGGGATAACAAGAATGTTCAACCCGTAAAGTCGTAAATGATGAGAAACCAAAGACCCTCACGCCTGTGGCGGGGACTTGCTGTTGCTTCGGCGTTGCTGCTCGCCGGGTGTCAAGGCGGAATCCTTGACCCCAAGGGCCCGGTGGCGGCGGAGCAGAAGTCCCTGATCATCACGGCAACCGCGCTGATGCTGCTGGTGGTCATCCCGGTGATCCTGATGACCTTCTTCTTCGCCTGGAAATACCGCGCCAGCAACAAGGACGCCGTCTACGAGCCGAAATGGTCGCACTCGACCAAGATCGAGCTGGTGGTCTGGCTGATTCCCTGCATCATCATCGCCTTCCTCGCCGTGCTGACCTGGGAAACCACCCACAAGCTGGACCCGTACCGCCCGCTGGATTCGGATCAGAAGCCGATCGAGGTGCAGGTGGTGGCGTTGAACTGGAAATGGTTGTTCATCTACCCGGAGCAGCAGATCGCCACGATCAACGAGCTGGCCTTCCCCAGCAATGTGCCGGTGAATTTCAAGATCACTTCCGACGCGGCGATGAACTCCTTCTTCATCCCGCAACTGGGCGGCCAGATTTACGCGATGGCCGGCATGCAGACCCAGTTGCATCTGCTGGCGCATGAGCCGGGCGTGTACAAGGGCTTCTCCGCCAACTACAGCGGCGCCGGCTTCTCCGGCATGAAGTTCAACGCCGTCGCCACCAAGACGCCGGCCGAGTTCGACGCCTGGGTGGCCAAGGTCAAGGCTTCCGGCAAGACGCTGGACGTGAACGGCTACCGCGGCCTGGTGCTGCCTAGCGAAAAGAATCCGGTGGCCTATTACGGCGCCGTCACCCCCTATCTGTTCCAGGGCGTGCTGCACAAATACATGACCGGCCGCACCTCGCTGGCCGCCACCGAGGCCGACGTCAAGCTGGCCGCGCTGGCCAAGAGCCTGTGCGAACCGCTGACGGTGAAGGAGTAATCAAGACATGCTGTTAGGCAAACTGACGCTGGACGCCATCCCTTTCCACGAACCCATCGTGATGGGCGCGCTGGGCGGCGCCGGCCTGATCGGGCTGATGCTGGTGGCCCTGATCTCCAAGATGGGCAAATGGGGTTATCTGTGGCATGAGTGGCTGACCTCGGTCGACCACAAGAAGATAGGCGTGATGTACATCATCGTCGCCATGATCATGCTGCTGCGCGGCTTCGCCGACGCGCTGATGATGCGCGCGCAACTGGCCATCGCCACCGGCGGCAGCCACGGCGTGCTGCCGCCCGATCACTACGATCAGATCTTCACCGCCCACGGCGTGATCATGATCATCTTCATGGCCATGCCCTTCATGACCGGCCTGATGAACATCGTGGTGCCGCTGCAGATCGGCGCGCGCGACGTGGCCTTCCCCTTCCTGAACTCGCTGAGCTTCTGGCTGCTGGTGGCCGCGGTGATCCTGGTCAACCTGTCGCTGGGCGTCGGCAACTTCGCCCGCACCGGCTGGGTGGCTTATCCGCCATTGGCCGGCATCGCCTTCAGTCCGGACGTGGGGGTGGATTATTACACCTGGGCCTTGCAGATATCAGGGATAGGGACGACGCTGACGGCGATCAACTTCCTGGTCACCGTGATCAAGATGCGCGCGCCCGGCATGAAGCTGATGGACATGCCCATCTTCACCTGGACCTGCACCTGGGCCAATGTGCTGATCGCCAGCTCCTTCCCCATCCTGACCGGCGCGCTGGCGATGTTGAGCCTGGACCGCTACCTGGACTTCCATTTCTTCACCGCGGAAGCCGGCGGCAACGCGATGATGTATCTGAACCTGTTCTGGGCCTGGGGCCATCCCGAGGTCTACATCCTGGTGCTGCCCGCCTTCGGCATTTTCTCCGAGGTGGTGTCCACCTTCACCGGCAAGCGCCTGTTCGGCCACAAGTCGATGATCTACGCCAGCGGCGCGATCTCCATCCTGGGCTTCATGGTGTGGCTGCATCACTTCTTCACCATGGGTTCCGGCGCCAGCGTCAACGCCTTCTTCGGCATCGCGACCATGATCATCTCCATCCCGACCGGGGTGAAGCTGTTCAACTGGCTGTTCACCATCTACCGCGGCCGGCTGCGCTTTGAAACCCCCATCCTGTGGACGCTGGGCTTCATGGTCACCTTCTCCATCGGCGGCATGACCGGCGTGCTGATGGCGGTGCCGGGCGCGGACTTCGTGCTGCACAACAGCCTGTTCCTGATCGCCCACTTCCACAACACCATCATCGGCGGCGCGGTGTTCGGCTACCTGGCCGGCGTGACCTTCTGGTTCCCGAAAGTGTTCGGCTTCAAGCTGAATCCGAAACTGGGCAAGGCCTCGTTCTGGTTCTGGCAGATCGGTTTCATGTTCGCCTTCATGCCGCTGTACGTGCTGGGCTTCCTCGGCATGACCCGCCGCCTGAACTACACCACCAACCCGGAATGGGAGCCGTGGCTGTACCTGGCGCTGTTCGGCGCACTGTTGATCGCCTGCGGCATCGCCTGCCAACTGCTGCAGATCGTGGTCAGCATCCGCGACCGCAAGAAGCTGGCCGACGTCAGCGGCGACCCGTGGAACGGCCATACCCTGGAGTGGTCCACCTCGTCGCCGGCGCCGTTCTACAACTTCGCCAAGCTGCCGGTGGTGCACGACATCGACGCCTTCACCGACATGAAGGAAAAGGGCGTGGCCTACGCGGTGCCCAAGTCCTATGAACCCATCCACATGCCGAAGAACACCGCGATGGGCGTTTACATCGGCGGCTTCACCACGGTGCTGGGCTTCGCCCTGATCTGGCATATCTGGTGGCTGGCCATCGTCGGCCTGGTGGGCATCGTCGGCTGCATGCTGGCGCGCGCCTACGACAACGATCTGGACTACTACGTGCAGCCGGAGGAAGTGGAAGCCATCGAGCGCGAGCGCTTCGAGAAGCTGGGCATCGACGTGGACAACTACACCGAACGCGACACGGCCAAGCCGCACAAGGCTGCGCGTCCGACCACCACCGCGTAAGGGGCTGAATCCGACATGATGACTTATGTAAAAGACGCGCACGAAGCGCATGAGGACCACGAGCACCACGACAGCGGTTCGCAAACCGTGCTGGGCTTCTGGTTCTACCTGATGACCGACTGCATCCTGTTCGCCAGCGCGTTCGCGGCTTACGCCGTGCTGTTCCGCAACGTGGCGGAAGGCGTGTCAGGCAAGGAGATCTTCGATCTGCAATACGTGTTGGTGGAGACCGCGGCGTTGCTGCTGTCCTCCATCACCTACGGCTTCGCGATGATCGCCGGTCAGAAGGGCAACAAATCCGCGGTGCTGGGCTGGCTGGGCATGACCTTCCTGTTCGGCGCGGCCTTCATCGGCCTGGAAATCAACGAGTTCCACCATCTGATCTCCGAGGGCCACGGCCCGCAGGTCAGCGCCTTCCTGTCGGCCTTCTTCGGCTTGGTGGGCCTGCACGGCCTGCACGTGACCGCCGGCCTGATCTGGATGGCGGTGATGATGATGGAAGTGGCCAAGACCGGCCTGACCGGCCGCGCGATGACGCGCCTGAACTGCCTGTCGCTGTTCTGGCACTTCCTCGACATCGTGTGGATCTGCGTGTTCACCGTCGTCTACCTGAAAGGAGCCATGGGATGAGCCAGGCACATCAACACGCCGCGCACGGCAGCGTGAAAAGCTATCTGATCGGCTTCCTGCTGTCGGTGGTGCTCACCGCCATCCCGTTCTGGATGGTGATGGGCGGCGCCTTCACGCCGCAGGCGACGGCGATCGGCATCTTCGCGCTGGCGGTGGTGCAGATCGTGGTGCACCTGAAGTATTTCCTGCACCTGGACTTCAGCAAGGAGGGCAAGCTCAACACCATGTCCTTCCTGTTCACCGGCATGGTGATCGTGCTGCTGGTCGGGCTGTCGATCTGGATCATCTACACCGCCGACGCGCTGATGATGCGTTGAGGCGGGCTTGAGAGAGATCGTCTTGAAATTCAAGCGTTATCTGCAGGTGACCAAGCCGGGCATCATCTTCGGCAACCTGATCTCGGCCGTCGGCGGTTTCCTGCTGGCGGCCCAGGGCCGGGTTGACTGGGGCTTGCTGCTGGCCACGCTGGCCGGCCTCTCGCTGGTGGTGGCGTCCGGCTGCGCGATCAACAACTGCATAGACCAGGACATCGACGCCAAGATGGCCCGCACCCGCAAGCGGGTGCTGGTCACCGGCGCGATGAGCACCCGGGCGGCGCTGGCTCACGGCCTGCTGCTGGGGCTGGCCGGTTTCTACGCGCTGTGGCGTTGGACCAATCCGCTGGCCTTCGGCTGCGTGCTGTTCGGCTTCGTCATCTATGTGGGGGTGTACAGCCTCTATATGAAGCGCCATTCGGTGTACGGCACCCTGGTGGGCAGCTTGTCCGGCGCGGTGCCGCCGGTGGCCGGTTACTGCGCGGTCACCGGCCGTTTCGACGCCGGCGCGGCCATCCTGCTGTTGATGTTCTGTCTGTGGCAGATGCCGCATTCCTACGCCATCGCCATCTTCCGTTTCCAGGACTACCAGGCGGCGGGGATTCCGGTGCTGCCGGTGGTCAAGGGCATTTCCAGCGCCAAGCGCCAGATCGTGCTCTACATCCTGGCCTTCGGCGCCGCCACCGCGATGCTGGCCTTCGGCGGCTACGCCGGCTACGGCTATCTGGCGGTGGCCGGGGCCACCAGCCTGTGGTGGCTGAAGATGGCCTTGTCCGGCTACAAGAGCAGCACCGACGACCGCGTCTGGGCGCGTCAGGTGTTCTTCTTCTCCATCGTCACCATCACCGCGTTGTCGGTGATGATGGCGGTGGATTTCCGGCAGCCGGAACGCCAACAGCTGGCCGGTTTGAGCGCGTCCGCGCAGTCCTGAACGCAAGCAAGCCAAGACAAAGCGCGGGCCGTGGCCCGCGCTTTTTTCATGGTCGCCGCCGGAGACGGATCAAGCCTCGTCGGCCGCGACGCTGACCAACAACTGATCGGCGGCGACGATGTCGCCCACCCGGCAGTGCAGCGCGCTGACCACGCCGGCGCGCGGCGCGTAGATCCGGTTTTCCATCTTCATCGCTTCGACGACGGCCAGCACCTGATTGGCTTCCACCCGCTGCTCGACGGCCACCGGCAGCGCCACCACCGTGCCCGGCATCGGCGAGGCCACCCGTTGGCCGGCGTCGGCGTCCGCCTCGGCCGTTTCCGGTTGCTCCGCCTGCAAGCGCAGCCTATGGCCGCCCACCGTCAGCTCGATATCGTCGCCGCAGGGCAGGGCGTTCCAGCGCAAGCCGTCCACCTCGCCGCTCCACAACTCGCCGTCGCGGCGCAGCCTCACTTGCAGGCTGCGCTCCGCCACCGCCACGCGGGCATGGGCGCCGGAGCGCTCCAGCAGCCGCGCCTGCCAGCGCGCGGCGCCGGCGCGATAGCTCAGCCGGCCCAAGGGCGCGTCCGGGTCCAGCGTGGCGCGGTCGTGAGGGCCGACGCCGCCCTGCCAAGGGGAAGACGTTTCGACGCAGGCCAGGGCCAGCGCGACGGCGGCTGCGCAAGCGACGGCTTCGGCCTGCGGCGCGGCTTCCGGCGCGGCGGCGAGCTGGTCGACCAGATGAGTGTCCAGCTGGCCGGCCCGCACCCGCGGTTCGCGCAGCAGCCGGTCGATGAAGCCCAGATTGTTGCTCAGGCCCGGCAGCGCGGTGTCGCGCACGGCGGCCTGCAACGCGTCCAGCGCCGCGCCGCGGCTGCCGCCGTGGGCGATCAGCTTGGCCAACATCGGATCGTAGAAGGCCGGCACCTCGCCGCCGTCGCCGTCGAAGGCCGCGTCCACGCGGCAGGCTTGCGGCCAGCGCGCCAGCAGCGCCTTGCCCGGCATGGGCGCGAACTCGCGCAGCGGGTCTTCGGCGTAAATCCGGCATTCGATGGCGTGGCCGTCGGCGCGGATCTCCTCTTGGCGCAGCGGCAGGGCTTCGCCGGCGGCCACGCGCAGCTGCCATTCCACCAGGTCCAGGCCGGTGACGGCCTCGGTGACCGGGTGCTCCACCTGCAAGCGGGTGTTCACCTCCAGGAAATAGAACTGGCCGTCCGGCGCCAGGATGAATTCAAAAGTGCCGGCGTTGAGGTAGCCGATGGCCGCGGCGCCGCGCACCGCGGTGTCCAGCAGCGCGGCGCGGGTGGCGGCCGGCATCGCGCAGGCCGGCGCCTCCTCGATGATTTTCTGGTGGCGGCGCTGCAAGGAGCATTCGCGCTCGAACAGATGCACCACATTGCCGTGGCGGTCGCCGAACACCTGCACTTCCAGGTGACGCGGCCGCGCGATGTAGCGCTCCACCAGCAGCCGGCCGTCGCCGAAGCTGGAGCGGCCGACGCGCACCGCGGCGTCCACCGCCTCGCGCAGCGCGGCTTCTTCCCACACCACCTGCATGCCCTTGCCGCCGCCGCCGGCCACCGGCTTGAGAATGACCGGATAGCCGATCTCGGCGCAGCTCTCCAGAATCAGGCCGTAGGATTCGGTGGCCTCGGCCGAACCCGGCGTCACCGGCACGCCGGCCGCCGCCATCAACTGGCGCGCGCGCGCCTTGTCGCCCATCTGGGCTATGGTGTCGGCGTCCGGGCCGATGAAGACCAGGCCGGCGGCGGCCACCGCGCGGGCGAAGTCGGCGTTTTCCGACAGAAAGCCGTAGCCGGGATGGATAGCCTCGCAGCCGCTGGCCAGCGCCGCGGCGATGATGGCCTCGCCGTTCAGATAGCTGGCGCTGGCCGGGGCCTCGCCTATCCAGCGCAGTTCCGCGGCGCCTTCCAGATGCGCGGCGTCGGCGTCGGCGCTGGAGTAGACGGCGACATGCTCGATGCCGAGCCGCCGGCAGCTGCGGGCGATGCGGCGCGCGATCTCGCCGCGGTTGGCGATCAAAATTCGTTTGAACATGGTGTTTACATCCTGAAAACGCCGAAGCGGGTGTCTTGGACGGGGGCGGCGGCGGCCAGCGCCAGGCTGAGCGCCAGCCATTCGCGGGTCTGGGCCGGATCGACGATGGCGTCCACCCACATGCGCGAGGCCACGTACAGCGCCTGGCCCTGGCGTTCGTAGGCGTCGCGGATCGGGCGCTTGAAGCTTTCCTCTTCTTCCGGCGTCCAGGCCTTGCCCTGTTTCTCCAGTTGCTCGGCGCGGATCAGCGCCAGCACCGTCGCCGCCTGTTCGCCACCCACCACCGTGGTCTTGGCGTTGGGCCACATCGCCATCAACTGCGGGCCGATGGCGCGGCCGCACATGGCCAGATTGCCGGCGCCGTAGCTGCCGCCGATCAGGATGCTGAATTTGGGCACGCGGGCGCAGGAGGCGGCGTTGACCATCTTGGCTCCGTGCTTGGCGATGCCGCCGGCCTCGTATTCCGCGCCCACCATGAAGCCGTTGATATTGTGCAGGAACAGCAGCGGAATGCCGCGCTGCGCGCACAGTTCGATGAAGTTGGCCGCTTTTTGCGCGCTCTCCGAGAACAGCACGCCGTCGTTGATCAGCACGCCCACCGGATAGCCGCCGATGTGGCCGGTGCCGCACAGAATGGTGGCGCCGAAACGGGCGCGGTATTCGGCGAAGGCGGAGTCGTCCAGCAGCCGGGCCAGGATTTCCCGCGCCGGAATCGCTTCGCGCGGGTTGGCGCTGACGATGCCGGCCAGCTCCGCCGGGTCGTAACGCGGCGGCCGCGGTGCTTGCGGCGGCGCGTATTGCCGGCCGCTGCCTCGCCGCGCCACGATGTCGCGCATCAGCCGCAGCGCGTGCTCGTCGCTGAGCGCGTAGTGGTCGGCCACCCCGCTGTCGCGGGTATGCACGTCGGCGCCGCCCAGGGTTTCCGCATCCACGATCACCCCGGTGGCGGCGCGCACCAGTTGCGGGCCGCCCAGAAAGATGGAGCCGTTGCCGCGCACGATGATGGTCTCGTCGCTCATCGCCGGGATATAGGCGCCGCCGGCGGTGCAGGAGCCGAGCACCGCCGAGATCTGCGGCAGGCCCAGCGCCGACATTTCGGCGATATTGCGGAAAATGCGGCCGAAGTGCTGCTCGTCCGGGAAGATTTCTTCCTGCAAGGGCAGGTAGACCCCGCCGGAATCCACCAGATACAGGCAGGGCAGGCCTTGTTCGCGGGCGATCTGCTGGGTGCGCAGATGCTTGCGCAGCGTCAGCGGGTAATAGGTGCCGCCTTTGACCGAGGCGTCGTTGGCGAACACCGCCACCGCGTGGCCGGCGACGATGCCGATGCCGGTGACGATGCCGGCGCAAGGCACCGCGTGGTCGTAAACCTCGTGGGCGGCCAGTTGGCCGATCTCCAGAAAGGGCGTGCCGGGGTCCAGCAGCAGCGACAAGCGCTCGCGCGGCGACAGCTTGCCCTTGGCCGCCTGTTTGGCGCGCGCCTCCGGGCCGCCGCCTTGCACGGCGGCGTCGCGGGCGGCGGCGATGCGCTCGCGCAGCTGGCGGTAGGCTTCGACATTGCGTTCAAACGCCTCGCCCGAGGCGGGAACGCGGGATTCGATACGGGACATGAATAAGCTTCCTCGATTCAGGCGGCGCGCGCGCGCACCTTGAACAGCACTTGGGACAGGGTCAACAGGCCCAGGGCGGCCACCGCCAGCGTCCAGGTGCCGTCGTGATGCAGCAGCACCGAGCCGGTGGCGGCGATGCCGGCCAGCCCCTGTTGCAGGAAGCCGCACAGCGCCATCGCGTGCGCGCCGTGTTCCTTGGCGTCGCTGACGGCGGTGGCCATGCTGTTGGGAAACAGCACCGCCTGTCCGAAAATGGTCAGGCAGTAGAGGCCGATGAACAGCCACAGGCCGGGCAGGCGCTCCAGCAGGCCCAGATGCCAGCCCAGCAGCATGGCCAGCGTGGCCGCGGCCAGCAGCGCCGCGCCGGCGCGCATCAGCCGCAGCCCGCCCACGCGAGCCACCAGGCGGTTCACCACCATGGCGCCGCTGAAGTAGGACAGGCCGATCAACAGGCCGACGTTGCCGAAGCCGGCCACTTCCAGGCCGAAGTGCTCCTGAAACACAAAGGGGCTGACCTCTTGCAGAGTCACCGTGGTGGCGAAGCCCAGACCGCCGGCGCAGGCCGGCCACAGGAAGCCGGGGCGGCGCAGGATGCACCAGTACGGGCTGGGGCCGGAGGCCGCGGCGGCCGGGCGGCCGGCTTGCAGCGGCAGGCCCATGGTCAGCAGCGCCGCCGCGGCGCCGGTGGCCGCCATCAAGGCGAAGCCGGCTTCCCAGTGGCTGTATTTGCCGATCAGGCCGCCGATGAACTGGCCGCCGCCCAGCGCGGTGATGAAGGCGATGGAGAGCACGGACAATTTGCGCGCCAGATCGTCGCCGCGCCAGTGGTCGCGCACGATGATGCGGGCGATGATGGCCGCGCCGCCGCCGGCGATGCCTTGCGCCACCCGCAGCGCCAGCAGCTCGACGGCGCTGGAGACGAAGGCGAGCAACAGGCTGCAGACGACGAACAGCGCCAGCGACATCAGCAGCGGACCGCGCCGGCCCCAGCGGTCGGCCGCCGAGCCCCAGAACAGCACCGGCAAGGCCGCGCCCACCACATAGCCGGAAATCGACATCTCCACCAGGCTCTGGCTCATCGCCAGCTCCCGCATCACCGCCGGCAGCGACGGCAGATACACGGTGGTGGCCATCTGCGCCATGAACACGATCAGGCAGGCCAGCGCCATCAGCCGGCCGGCCGGCTGCGCCAGCGCCGTTTGCGGAGCGCTCAGGGTTTTCTCATTCATGAGCGGCTCGCAGCTGATTGAGGCAGGCGGCGAAGCGTTCGATCTCCTGAGTCGTCATATTGGCGCGGATCATGATGCGCAGGCCGGCGCGGCCCTTGGCGATTACCGGGAAGAAGATGGGCGAGGTGTAGAAACCGTCTTCCAGCAAGCTCTTGGCGTAGAAAATGGTGTTTTCCTCCGAGCCGATGGAGACGAAGCGGATGGGCAGCGGCTCGCCGCTGTTGTCCGAGGCCACGTGTTGGTCGAACAGGCGGATATTGTCTTGCAGCCGCTGTTGCAGCCGCGGCAGCTCCTCGGAGCGGTGAATGGCCGCGGACTGGATGATGGCGCCCAGGCCGGCGGTGTTGATGCGCTGCGACCAGGTCACCGGGCCGCCGAAGCGGGTGGCCAGCTTGCGGCGCTCCGCGTCGTGGCGCGGGCCCAGGAAGATGGCGCCGCCGGACGCGCCGAAGCCCTTGTTCAGCGAGGTGACGATCAAGGTGCGCTCATTGATGCCGCCCATGGTTTCCAGCACCAGGCCGCGGCCATGGCGGCCCAGCGTGGACAGACCGTGGGCTTCGTCGAAGAACAGGAACAGGCCGTATTTGTCCTGCAGCGCCAGCAGCTCCGGCACCGGGGCCATGCCGCCGGTGCTGTAGACCCCGTCGGCGACGTAGGCCACGCGCGCATGGGTTTTGCACAGATCTTCCAGCGCGTTCAGATCATTGTGGCGTATGGTCTGGATCTCGGCCTCGTCGGCGCAGATCGGCTTCATCATGTTCAGGCAGAAGTGGGCGTTCTTGTCGAACACCATCAAGGGAGGCACGTTTTCGGTCAGCGCGCCGGAGGCCAGCAGGGGCAGGGCGGCCGCGGCGGCCGCGGCGCAGGACGGCACGGTCAGCGTTTCCGCGTCCACCAGTTCCGCCAGCGCGTCCTCCGCCTGCTGCAGGATGTCGAACTGCACGCGGATGCGCGAAATCGAGGTGTTCAGCGAGCCGGTGTTCAGCACCGCGTCCGCCGCCGCTTGCAGGATGTCCGGGTGCGAGTCCAGGCCCAGATAGGAATAGGACGACATATTGACGAAGCGCCGGCCGTTGGACACCGCCTCGTGACGGCCGTCGCCCAGGTTGCGGGTGACGATATTGGCCATGCCGGCCTGGGTGGTGATGTCCCAGAAGCTGTTGCTCAACTGGATGGCTTTTTTGATATTGGCGTGTTGATGCATGTTTCCCCCCTCGTATGGTTTGGCGGCGGCCGCGATGGCCGCCCCGTCCGGCCTATACCCGTTCCAGAATCAGGGCCACGCCCTGCCCAACGCCCACGCACATGGTGCACAGCGCGTAGCGCTTGCCGCTGGCCTGCAATTGCGCGGCGGCGGTCAACACCAGTCGGCTGCCGCTCATCCCCAGCGGGTGGCCCAGCGCGATGGCGCCGCCCTTGGGGTTCACCCGTTCGCTGTCGTCCGGCAGGCCCAGCGCGCGGGTGACCGCCAGCGCCTGGGCGGCGAAGGCTTCGTTCAGTTCGATGACGTCGATGTCCTCGATGCCGAGGCCGGCTTGGCGCAGCGCCTTGCGGCTGGCCTCGATCGGGCCCGCGCCCATGATGCGCGGCGCGATGCCGGAGCTGGCCGAAGTCAGCACCCGCGCGCGCGGACGCAGGCCGTGGCGTTGCGCCGCCGCGGCCGAGGCGACGATCATCGCCGCCGCGCCGTCGTTGACGCCGGAGGCGTTGCCGGCGGTGATGCTGGACTCCGGGCCGAACAGCGCCTTGAGCTTGGCCAGATCCTCCAGCGAAGTCTGGCGCGGGTGCTCGTCGCGGCTGACGATCAGCGGGTCCTGCTTGCGGCGCGGAATCGCCACCGGCACGATCTCCTCGGCGAAGGCGCCGGTTTCCAGCGCGGCGAAGTAGCGCTGCTGGCTGCGCAGCGCGAAGGCGTCCTGATCCTGGCGGCTGACGCCGAATTCCCGCGCCACGTTTTCCGCCGTGGCCGGCATGGTGTCCACGCCGTATTGCTTCTCCATCGCCGGATTGACGAAGCGCCAGCCTATGGTGGTGTCGTAGATCTGCATGTCGCGGCCAAAGGCCTTTTCCGATTTCGGCATCACGAAGGGCGCGCGCGACATGGACTCCACGCCGCCGGCGATCAGCAGCTCGGCCTCGCCGGATTTGATTGCGCGCGCCGCCAGCGCCACCGCGTCCAGGCCGGACGCGCACAGGCGGTTCACCGTCAGGCCCGGGGTGCTTTCCGGATAGCCGGCCAGCAGCAGGCTCATGCGGGCCACGTTGCGGTTGTCCTCGCCGGCCTGATTGGCGCAGCCCAGGATCACTTCGTCGATTGCCGCCGGGTCCAGGCCCGGATTGCGTTCCAGCAGCGCGCGCAGCGGCGCCGCGGCCAGATCGTCGGCGCGCACGCCGGACAGGGCGCCGCCGAAGCGGCCGATGGGGGTGCGCACGGCGTCGCAGATGAAGGCGTCGGTCATCGCGGTCTCCTTTCAGCTCAGGCTGGTTTGCGGTTGCAGCAGCGCGGACAGCAGATCGCGCGCGGCGTCGATCTCGTCGGCGCAGACGTGGTGGGGCATGTCCGGGTAAACGCGGAAATCCACCTCGGCACCGGCGCGGCGGAAGGCGTCGGCGCTGCGCTCGATGCGCTCCAGCGGCATCCAGCTGTCGCTGTCGCTGGTGCCGAAGAAGGCCGGGAAGTCCAGCGCCGCGGACGGCGCGCCCCAGGCGGCCTCGTCGGGGCCGAACAGGCCACCGGAGAAGGCGATCAGCCCGCCTATCGGGCCGGGGCGGCGATAGATGTACTCGGCGGCCAGGCAAGCGCCCTGGGAGAAGCCCATCAGCACGATTTGGCGGTCGGCGAAGCCGTAGCCGCGCAGCTCTTCTATGGTGGCGGCGACGCAATCCAGCGCCTGGTCCAGCGAGGGCTGATTGCTGTCCAGCGGCGCCATGAAGCTGTGCGGATACCAGGTGCGGTCCTTGGCGCTGGGCAGGATGTAGGCGACGTCGGCCAGGCCGATGGCCTCTCCGTTCTTGTAGGCGTCCTGGGCGCTCTGGCGGCGGCCGTGCAGCAACACCACGGCGAGTTTGGCCTGGTTCAGCGGCGCGCCGTAGATTTCCAGGCCCTGTTCTTTGTGCGGATTGGGATCGATCGTGCTCATATAGTGTGTCCTTTGAATGGCTTGGCGTTACGATCTGCTGCGCGTCGGCGATACGGCGTTGAAACCGTCTTCAGAATGCTCATGCACCGTATGCTCACTCCGCTTCTTCAGCCGTTTTCGCCTTGTCTCGCTCTTGCTCGCGAGAACGTAAACATGTTCTTAGTGGATGCCCAGAATCTGCTTGGCTTCGGCGGGAGAGGCGATCTCGCGGCCGACTTCGCCGGCCAGGCGCGCCAGGCGCTCCACCAATTGGGCGTTGTCGCGGGCCAGTTCGCCGTAGCGGTAATAGACGTTGTCTTCCAGGCCGGTGCGCACATGGCCGCCCAGCAGCAGGGTGTGCAGATTGATCGCCAGCTGGTGTTTGCCTATGCCCAGTGCCGACCACACGCTGTCCTGCGGAATGCTTTCGACGAAATGCAGCAGGTTCTTGCAAGTGGCGGCCGCGCCGCCCTGTATGCCCATGGCGAAGCTGAAGCACAGCGGGCCGCTCAGATAGCCGTCTTCCTGCAGCTTCAGCGCTTCGCCGATGATGCCCTGGTGGTAAACCTCGATCTCCGGCTTGGCGCGGTATTCGCGGATGTCCAGCGCCAGCGCGCGCGCCAGCTCCGGCGGATTGATGAAGGGCTTGCTGCCGTGGTTGACCGAGCCGCAGTTGAAGGAGGCGATGTCCGGACGGAAGGGCAGATGGTTCCAGGCTTCCTTCTTCTCCAGCTGCGGCGGCAGGTTGAGGCCGGAGGTGCTCAGATTGATCAGGATGTCGCAGCGCTCGCGGATGCGACGGACGATATCGCCGTAGATGTCCGCGTCGTAGCTGGGGGTGCCGTCAGGGTTGCGGGCGTGGATGTGGACCACCGAAGCGCCGGCGTTCCAGCATTCATAGGCGGCCTGGGCGATTTCTTCCGGCGAAAACGGCACGCCCGGATGTTTCTGGCGGCTGGTGATGCCGCCGTTGACGGCGGCGGTGATGATGAGTTTTTGCATGGTGGGAACGCTCATGTGAATGAAAGAGGAAAAAGCTGCGGTGTTCAGATCTTGTCGCCGACGGGCGCGGTTTGCGACTGCGCGGCGGCGTCCGGGCGCTTGGACACCAGATAAATGCCGACGCCGATCAGCACGCCGCCGATCAATTCATGCAGCGACAGCGAATAGCCGAAGGCGGCGAAGGAAATCAGGGTGGCGAACAGCGGGGACAGAAACAGGAAACCGCTGGTGCGCACCGCGCCGCCCAGGTCCAGCGCCATGAACCACAGCGCCATCGCGCCGGTGGTGGCCGGCAGCGCCAGCCACAGGAAGGCGGCCAGCACCCGCTGGCTGTGCGGCGGCGTCGGGATTTCTCCGCCGGCCCAGGCCAGCAGCGCCAGGCAGGCCGAGCCCACCAGCATTTGCCAGAAAGTCAGCGCCCAGACGTTGATCACGATGCGGCTGCCCTTGATCACCAGCGTGGACGCCGCCCAGCAGGCCGCGCCGCACAGCACCAGCGCGTCGCCGGCGCCGAAGCCGTCCAGCTTGTTCAAGCCTATGCAGACGGCGACGCCGAAGAAGGCCAGGGCCAGGCCGACGGCGGCCAGCGGATGGATTTTTTCCTTCAGCGCCAGCCGCGACATCAGGGCGACGATCAGCGGAGTGCAGGCCATCAGGATGGCGGCCTTGGCCGGGGTGGTGCTGCGCAGCCCGATATTGAGAAAGCCCATCGAGCCGGCGGTCTGCAGCAGCCCGATCAGCGCCAGCACGCCCCAGGGGCGCGGGCGGACGAAGGCGCGCGGATAGCGGAAGCGCTGCCACAGCAAAATGGGCACGATGCCGGCGGCGGCGGCGGTGAAGCGCGCCACCGCGGCCCACAGGGGCGGCATTTCCGACAGCACGATCTTGGAAGTGGGAAAGGTGGAGCCGAACAGAAAGGTAGCGGCCAGAATCAGCAGCCAGTAGCGTTTGGCGTTATAGCTTGGATGGGACATGGTCACCTGGCCAGACAGCGGTTTCAATAGCCATTTATCATATTGAAACGGTTTGGTTCAGGCTTCTTGCAAGCGGACAATTACTGCTTCAAAACGGACAATCATGCTGCGCTGCGACAAAACCGTGTCGGCGCGCGGACGGGCGGGGCGGAGGAGAGGCCGGCCAGGGAGCCGGCCCGAGCTCAGGAGAAGTACTGGCTGGGCGCCGCGTTCATGATGCGGCGGAACATGGCGGAGAAGGCGCCGGGCGTTTCATAGCCCAGGTCGGAGGCGATCAGGGTCACCGGCTCGCCGGCGCCCAGCCGCGGCAGCGCCGACATCGCGCACACCTGCTGACGCCAGTACAGATAGGACACCCCCAGCTCCTGCTGGAACAGCCGCGCCAGCGTGCGACTGGAGGCGCCGACCAGCTCCGCCCATTCGTTCAGGCCGCGGCGGTCGCCGGGATTGGCCAGAATCGCCGCGCACACGCGCTGCAAGCGCGGGTCGCCCAGCGGCGGCAGCGGCAGGGCGGTCTCGTTAGACCATTCGATTTCGTCTATCAGCAAGTCCAGCAAGCGGCCTTCCTTCTGGTCCGCGTGCGGAATGCCGCGAGTGCGCATCAGGCGGATGATGAGTTCCCGCATCAGCGGCGAAATGGCGATGGCCCTGGAGCAAAGCGGCAACTGCGCCAGGTAGTGGGGAGACTGGATGTACAGCGTGCGCAGCGACACCGTGCCGCGGGCGCGCATGCTGTGTTCCACCGCGGGCGGCATCCAGACGCCGCGCTGAGGCGGCACCAGCCACAGGCCGTCGGCGGTGGACAGCTCCATCACGCCGGAAACGGCGAAAATCAACTGGCCTTCGCGGTGTTGGTGGCGGCCGATTTGATGGCCGCTGGGAAAGTCCTTGGACATGCTCCACGCGGCGAAGTCCGGCAGGGCGTCATTAGATTCTATGGCCATGCGCTTGCTTTCTTGTTTGAGGGTAGTCCGGTTCAACGCAAGAAATGATACTGCAGCGCACAAAATATTCATACAGTATAAATTTGTCGGCTTCGATATGAAGTTCGCTGACCAGGCCCGCGTGCGGGCCCGGTTCTTTGGCGCCGTGAACCGGACTTAGAAACTCAGCCCAAACCCGCGCGCGTAACGCAACGCGCCCGGCTGGCCGTTTTCATCCAGCGCGTGGATGGCCACCGGCAGTTTGCCGCCGGGCGGGTTCGCGCCCAGCATCACGTCCACCAGCGCCGGCATCGACGGGCCGCGCAGGCCGTTCTCATAGCCGTAGTAGGAGTAGGTGGCCAGCGTGGCGTCGGCCAGATCGTCGTAATTGATCACGTCGTAAGGCGCGCGCAGGGTCACGTGGATCAGCTTCTTGCCTTGCCGCTTGGCGTATTCCATCGCATTGCGCATTTGCTGCGCCTCGCTGAGCGGCGGCGCGGACAGGCTGCGGGCGAAACGGGTTTGCGGCGCGGGCAGGTCTTCCGCCACATTGAAGACCAGGGAGCCATTGCTCGAGACCGGGAACGGTTCCGGCGGCAGGCTGCGCTTCAATCGCGGCGCGAAGGCCGGCGCGTTGGGGTCGCCGTTGCGCTCCACCGGGCTGACGCCGGTGGCCAGGGTGCCGATGACGACCACGTCGGCCTGATCGATCGCCTGCTTCTGCGCGTCCCACGACGTGGCGCTCAGCTTGGCGCCGCTGACTTGGCGATAGCCCTTCTCATCGAAGCGGCGGCGCATCGCCTCGGCCTGTTCGCCCCAGGGCGTCAGGATGAAGATGCGCTGGCTGGGCGAGCGCAGCGGCAGCGCCGCGCCCTGATTGCGCAGCAGGGTGATGGATTGCCGGGTGATTTTAGCTTCCACCGCGCGATGCTCCGCGCCGCCTATGGTGCTCAGTTCCGGCAGCGGCTTGGCCTCGCCGGCCGGGGTGACCTCGTTGCGCAGCTTCATCGCCACGATGCGCCGCGCCGAGCGGTCCAGCTCGGCGCGGTTGATCCGGCCGTCCGCCACCGCGGCGGCCACCTGGTCTATCAGCTGGCGCAGCCGGCCGGCCTGAGCGGCGGTTCGGAACTCGGTGGGCATCAGCGCGATGTCGACGTCGGCCTGGAACACCTTGATCACCGCGTCGGCCTGCTCGAAGAAATCGCTGATGCCCTTCATGTCCAGCGCGTCGGTGACGGTGACGCCCTGGTAGCGCATCTCGCCGCGAAGCAGATCGTGCTGGATTTTGCGCGACATCGTCGCCGGCGCGATCATGCGTTCGCCGTTGCGGGCGGTGATCAGGCTGCTGTCCAGCGCCGGATACTGGATGTGGGCGGTCATGATCATCTCCGGCGCCTGGCCGGAGGCGATGGCCTGGCGGTAGGGCGCCAGGTCGATGGCGTAGGCGTCGGCGCGCGATTTATTGACCACCGGCAGGCCGTAGTGGGAGTCGGTGGCGGTGTCGCCGTGGCCGGGGAAGTGCTTGAAGGAGCCGATCACCCCTTGTTCGCGCATGCCTTGAGTGGTGGCCTGTCCCAGCAGGCTGATGGTGGCCGGGTCGTCGCCGTAGGCGCGGACATTGATCACCGGGTTGAGCGGATTGCTGTTGACGTCCACGTCCGGCGCGAAGTTGACGTTGAAGCCGACGGCGCGGATCTCGGCGGCCAGCACCCGGCCGGAGTCGCGGGCCAGGCCGCTGTCCCGCGTCGCCTGATAGGCGGCGCCCAAGGCCATATTGCCGGGAAAGCTGGTGGCCAGCGGGCGCGGCAGGCGGAAGACGTTGCCGCCCTCCTGATCCGAGCCGATCAGCAGGCCGACCGGGCTGTTCTGCGGCCGCGCCCGACGGATCTGCTCGGACAGCCGGCGGGTTTGCGCCAAATCGCTCAGATTATTGGCGAACAGGATCACCCCGCCGATGGCGTTGTCGCGCAGCGCGCGGCTGGCCGCGTCCGGCAGTTCGGTCATGCCGGCGGTGCAGGCGGGTTGATCGTCAGGGCACCAGTAGCGGAAGGCCATCATGATTTTCTGGCCGATTTTCTCGCGGGTGCTCATTTGTTCGACGATGCGCGCGGCTTGCTGTTCGACGCTGGGCTGCTCCAGGCAGCCGCTTAGCAGCGCCGGCAACAGCATCAGCGCCGGCAGGCGCGGGAAGTGGGGTTTGGACATGGCTCAACCTTGTGGTGAAGTGGAAACATCCGGAATGACGGGCAGGCCCGCCTTGCCGCTTTTGACGTGGGTCCGGCGCTAGGGCCGGACCCGCGGACAGCAGCGGGGCTGGGTTCTCTTTTTGTGAATATATTCATTTGTGAATTGTTTTAGTTGGAATTGAGTGGCCGCGCCGGACGCCCCTGCCAGGGAGCGTTCGGGGCGAAGCAGAGGCCGCCGAGGCTAAAGCTTATGAAATTCAATTTCTGAAAAAGTTGCCTGCGGCGGCGAATCGTCGCGCCGCAAGCGCCGCATCCCCTTGATTGCTCGGCGTTTTTGTCTAAATACTTGACCCTTGCTCGGCTGCGGGAGGATAATTCATGCCTTTTTTCAAACGCTTAGCGCGCTTGCGGGCCGGTTTGCCGCCGGCGCTGGGCGACGATTTGGTTTCGGGTGGATATGAATACGATGCAGGACGGCGGGGTGAAGCATTCTATGGCTAAGGAGAGCGGCGGCGGGCTGCCGGCGCGCCGACTGTCGGTGGCGCCGATGCTGGACTGGACCGACCGCCACTACCGCTATTTCGCGCGCCAGATCACCCGGCAGGCCTGGCTGTACACCGAGATGGTCACCACCGGCGCGCTGCTGCACGGCGACGTCGAGCGCCATCTGCGTTTCGACGAAGCGGAGCACCCGCTGGCCTTGCAACTGGGCGGCAGCGAGCCGGCGGAACTGGCGCGTTGCGCCAGGCTGGCGGCGGAATGGGGCTACGACGAGGTCAATCTGAACGTGGGCTGTCCGTCGGAGCGGGTGCAGAAGGGCGCTTTCGGCGCCTGTCTGATGGCCGAGCCGCAATTGGTGGCCGACTGCGTCAAGGCGATGCGCGACGCGGTGTCCATCGACGTGACGGTCAAACACCGCATCGGCATCGACCGCATCGAGCATTACGATTATCTGAGCGACTTCGTCGGCCAGGTGGCGGACGCCGGCTGCCGCACCTTCATCGTGCACGCGCGCAACGCCATCCTCAAGGGCCTGAGCCCCAAGGAAAACCGCGAAATCCCGCCCTTGAAGTACGATTACGTCTACCGGCTTAAGCGGGAGCGTCCGGATCTGGAGATCCTGATCAACGGCGGGGTCAAGAGCCCGGCCGAGATCGACGAGCATCTGCGCCATGTCGACGGCGTGATGGTGGGGCGCGAGGCCTACCACAATCCCTGGCTGATGGCGGATTGGGATCAGCGCTACTACGGCGCCGCCGCCGCGCCGGAGCGCGAGCAGGTGGTGGCCGCGATGATGCCCTATGTGGCGGCGCGGCTGAGCGAGGGCCACAAGACGCGCAATATCGCCCGCCACATCCTGGGCCTGTTCCAGGGGATTCCCGGCGCGCGCAACTGGCGGCGCATGTTGTCCGACGCCAAACTGCTGGACGGCGCCGACGAGCGCCTGTTGCAACAGGCGCTGGAAGCGACGCTGGGCACCGCCCGCCGCGCGGAATAAACCGCCTGGCCGCCGCGGCCAGGAACGGATTCGCGGCGCCGGAGTCTGCTGTAGCAAGGCGAGAGCGCTGTTCTTGCTGAGGCAGGGCCCGACGCCGCCATATTAAGAACGTGTTGACGATCCAAGGAGCAAGCGCGAGACAAGGCGGAAGCCGCGGGTGGCGCAAGAGCGTCTCGACGCCGCGTCAGCTCCCGCGAAGCGCTGCGGATCGTGAACAGGTTCCAAGTCGCGGGACTTCCCAAGGGGGAGCCCGCCATGGCGGCTTGCCGCCTTTTCTGTTCGCCATGCTGGTCATGGCCGTCTGGAGGTGAATCTGAATTGAAACCGCTGAAGCTTGTCCTATTGTCCTCCATCCTGTCGTCCGCCGTCTGGGCCGGACCCAAGGACGTCTTGCACATCTATAACTGGAGCGGCTCCTTGTCGGACGCCATCCTCCGCCAGTTCGAGAAAAGCTGTGATTGCCGCGTGGTGCAGAATTACTACGGCGACAATGAGGAAATGCTGGCCAAGCTGGCGGCCGGGGCCAAGGGCTACGATATGGTGTTTCCGTCCAGCTTCGTGATCGAGGCGATGAGCAAGCAGAAGCTGCTGCGGCCGCTGGATCACGCCAAATTGCCGAATCTGAAGAATGTCGACCCGGCCTATTTGTCCCAAAGCTACGATCCGGGCAACCGCTACACCGTGCCCACGGTGCTGTCGCTGACTTCGGTCGGCTACAATGCGGAGCGTCTGCAGAAACTGGGCATCGACCCGCACAGCTGGTCGGTGATCTTCGATCCCAAGGTGCTGCAGAAGATCAAGGGCAAGGTCACGGTGCTGGACAGCTCGCGCGAGGTGTTCGCCGCCGCGCTGTTCTACCTGGGCAAGAACCCCAACACCGCCAGCCAGGCCGATTATCGCGCGGCGCAGGCGGTGATCAAGCAGGCCAAGCCCTACTGGGCCACTTTCTCCAACGCCAGTTATCTGAAAGAGCTGGCGGTGGGCAATATCTGGGTGTCGCTGGGCTACTCCACCGAGTTCTTCCAGGCCGCCGAGGACGCGCGCCAGGCCAAGCGCCGCTTCCGCATCGCCAATGTGGCGCAGAAGGAAGGCAATGAGCTGGGCGTGGACACCATGGCGGTGCTGGCCAGCGCCAAACGCCCGGACCTGGCGCATCAGTTCATCAACTTCATGCTGGACGGCAAGAACGCCGCCCAATTGACCAACCTCAACGGCGCCACCAATCCGGTCAAGACCGCCGCGCCCTTTTTCCGCGCGGACTTGAAAACCCATCCGGTGATCGATCCGACGCCGGACACCGTGAAAAAATGGACGGTGCTGCGTGAACTGACGCCGGCGGAGCGGCGCTCGCTGGCGCGGATGTGGACGGAAGTGAAGGTCAGCCGTTAAGCTTGTTTTGAGCAAAGTCTGCTGCGCGTCGGCGATACGGCGTTGAAAACCGCTTCGAAATGCTCATGTACCACGTGTACATTCCGCTTTCTCAGTGGTTTTCGCCTTGTCTCGCTCTAGCTCGCTAGACTTTGAACAGGCTCTTAGCATTTGAGCAAAGTCTGCTGCGCGTCGGCGATACGGCGTTGAAAACGGCTTCGAAATGCTCATGTACCCCGTGTACATTCCGCTTTCTCAGCGGTTTTCGCCTTGTCTCGCTCTAGCTCGCTAGACTTTGAATAAGTTCTTATACTTATGTCCGCAGCCCCGGCGTCGTCGGGGCTGCGTCGCATTCGATGGAGTTCTCATGTTCGACAAATTAGTGATGGCCAGCAACAACGCCGGCAAGTTGAAGGAATTCGCCGCGCTGATGGCGCCGCTGGGCATACAAGTGATTCCGCAGGTGGAACTGCAAGTGCCGGAATGCCCGGAACCGCACCACACCTTCCTGGAAAACGCGCTGGAAAAAGCGCGTCACGCCAGCCGCGTGAGCGGCTTGCCCGCGTTGGCCGACGACTCCGGCATCTGCGTCGAGGCGCTGTCCGGCGCGCCGGGCGTGTACTCGGCCCGCTACGCCGGCGAACCCAAGTCCGACGCCGCCAACAACGCCAAGCTGGTGGCGGCGCTGCAGGGCGAGGCCAATCGCCGCGCCTGGTATTACTGCGTGCTGGTCTTGGTGCGCCACGCCGACGATCCGCAGCCGCTGGTGGCGGACGGCATGTGGTTCGGCGAAGTGCGCGACGAGGCGGCCGGCGCCGGCGGCTTCGGCTACGACCCGCATTTCTGGCTGCCGCAGCACGGCTGTAGCGTGGCGGAGATGGACGCGGCGGAGAAAAACCGCGTCAGCCACCGCGGCCAGGCGCTGCAAGCGCTGCTGGCCAAGCTGCGCGCGCTGGCATGAAGCGGGTCCCTTCGTTCAGCGCCCGGCCGGCGCGGCTGGAGCCGCAAGGAGCCGCGACGTGCAGGTGAGCAAGATTTCGCTGTCCGCGCTTGGGCTGGGCGGTCAAGTCGGCTTGAAAGAGCTGCCGCCGCTGTCGCTCTACATCCACTTCCCGTGGTGCGTGCGCAAATGCCCGTATTGCGACTTCAACTCGCACGAGCCCAAGAGCGGCTTCGACGAGATGGCCTATGTCGACGCCTTGCTGCGCGATCTGGAATTCAGCCTGCCCGAGGTCTGGGGCCGTCCGCTGAGCAGCATCTTCATGGGCGGCGGCACTCCCAGCCTGTTCTCGCCTCAGGCGATGGACGCGCTGCTGGCCGGCGTGCGCGCGCGCATGCGGCTGCAGCCGGACGCGGAAATCACCATGGAGGCCAATCCCGGCACCTTCGAGGCCGAGCGTTTCCGCGGCTACCGCGAGGCCGGCATCAACCGGCTGTCCATCGGCATCCAGAGCTTCAAGCCGGCGCATTTGCAGGCGCTGGGCCGCATTCACGACGGCGAGGAAGCGCGTCGCGCCATCGACATCGCGCTGAGCCACTTCGACAACGTCAATCTGGACCTGATGTACGCGCTGCCGGGGCAGACCCTGGACGAAGCGCTGGCCGATCTGGACACCGCGCTGTCCTACGGCATCACCCATCTGTCCGCCTACCATCTGACGATAGAACCCAACACCCTGTTCGCCGTGGAGACGCCGCGCAATCTGCCGGACGACGAAGTCTCCGCCGACATGCAGGAGGCGATAGAAGCCCGGCTCGCCGCCGCCGGCTTCGAACATTACGAGACCTCGGCCTTCGCGCGGCCGGGCCGCCGCGCGCGCCACAATCTCAACTACTGGCAGTTCGGCGACTATATCGGCATCGGCGCCGGCGCCCACGGCAAGATCAGCAGCCATGCCGGCATCGTGCGCCAGATGCGCTACAAGCAGCCGGCCGCCTACCTGCAGGCGGTGGCCGAGGGCAAGCCCCTGCAAAACAGCCGCAAGGTGGGGCGGAGCGAACTGCCCTTCGAATTCATGATGAATCTGTTGCGGCTGACCGAAGGCTTCGAATTGCGCCTGTTCCAGGAGCGCACCGGCCTGCCGCTGTCCGTCATACAATCCGCCTTGACGCAAGCCGAGGCGCAAGGCCTGATCGCGCGCGACGCCGTGATGTTGCGGCCCACGCTCAAGGGCCAGCGTTTCCTCAATGATTTATTAACCCTGTTCCTGAAAGAAGGAGATGAATAATGGCTAAGGAAATCATCCACACCGACAAGGCTCCGGCCGCCATCGGCGCTTACTCGCAAGCCGTGAAAGCCGGCAACACCGTTTACCTGTCCGGCCAGATCCCGCTGGACCCGGCCACCATGAACGTGGTGGAAGGCGGTTTCGCCGCTGAAACCCATCAAGTGTTCAAGAACATGAAGGCCGTGTGCGAAGCCGCCGGCGGCAGCCTGGACCAGATCGTCAAGCTCAACGCCTATCTGACCGACCTGTCCAATTTCGCCACCTTCAACGAAATCATGGGCCAGTACTTCAGCCAGCCCTTCCCGGCGCGCGCCGCCGTCGGCGTGGCCAGCCTGCCCAAGGGCGTGCTGGTGGAGGCGGAAGCGGTTCTGGTACTCTGAGAACCTGTTCAAAGTCTGCTGCGCTTCGTGCAGCCTTGCACGGTGAGTACCAGCTCAAAATGCTCATGTACCACGAGTACATTCCGCTTTTTCGCTCGTTTTCGCCTTGTTTCGCCCTTGCTCGCGAGACTTTGAACAGGCTCGGAGCACCGACTGCTCCAAATGTCAGACCACAAGGCGGCCCAGGCCGCCTTTTTTCATGTTAACTATCCGTGTCCCCCATCTTCGTCGCGGAGGTCGCATGAGAGTCCGGATCGCGCTATTGCTATTGCTGCCGGGTCTGGCCTGGGCCCAGGTTTACAAATGTCGGAGCGCGGACGGCCGGCTGGCCTACAGTGATCGGGCTTGCGCCGACGGCGGCGCGGCGGAAACCTTCCAGCCGCCGCCGCTCAATGTGGTGGAGCAAGACGAGCGCCAGCGCCGCGAGGCGGCCAAGCACCAGGACCAAGGCCGGCGCTGGGCCGCCGACGAGGCGCGCGAGGCCAGGAGGCGCCAGGCGCAGCGACGCCGCGACGAACGCGCGCAGGCGCGGGAACTGGACAAAGCGCGCCGCCGCTGTCATGGTCTGGAGCTTCAGCAACGGCGCTTGCGGCAGTCCGCGGCGGCGGCGCCGGCCAGGAAATCCCTGGCCGAGCGCTTGGCCGGCGTGGAAGAGAAACTGGCCGCGGCGGCGTGTCATCGATTCCAGGAGGGGGCATGAGCGGGTATTCGTTCGAATTGGTCAATGTGTTCGCCGAGGAGCGCTTCGGCGGCAATCCGCTGGCGGTGTTCACCGACGCCAGCGGGCTGGACGAGCGCGAGATGCAGCTCTTGGCCAGACAGATGAATCTGTCGGAAACCGTATTCCTGTTTCCGGACGGCGAAGCGGCGGCGCGCTTGCGCATCTTCACGCCCAGCCAGGAGCTGCCCTTCGCCGGCCATCCCACCCTGGGCGCGGCGGCGGTGCTGCACTGGCGCGGCGAACTGGATTCCCGCTTTCAGTTGCGCACCAACGCCGGCCTGATCCCCATCCTCCACAGCGACGGCGTTTACACCTTGCGGGCGAATCCGCCAAGCGCGCGCGACGCCGGCCTCAGCCGCGGCCAGACCGCGGCGATGCTGGGGCTGGACGAGGAGGACATCGCGCTGGAGCCGACATGGGTGGACACCGGCAGCGAACAATTGCTGATCCGCGCCGCCAGCGCCGGCGCGGTGCTGCGCGCCCGCCCGGTGCACGCCTTGCTGTTGCGCGGCGCCACCTTGAGGCCGGGGCGCAGCGTCGCCTATCTGTGGCACGAGGACGGCGGCGTCGCCACCGTGCGGCTGTTTTTCGAACAGCAGGGCGCGGTGCTGGAAGACCCGGGCACCGGATCGGCCTGCGCCAATCTGGGCGGCTGGTGCGCGCTCAACGGCCTGGGGCCCTTGCAGTGGCGGGTGGAGCAGGGCGCGGCGCTGGCGCGGCCCAATGTGCTGCATCTGCAAGTGGACGCCGCGGGCGATATCCTGGTGGGCGGGCGGGTGTTGCGGATAGGCCGCGGCGAGATATCCCTGTGAGTTTCATCGTCCCTCGTTTCCATTCTTGACGTCGGCATTGGCTGTTGGCATCCTAGAGCCGCTGCTCCAAACCAACGTTTCTTTTCGGCGTGCCGGCGGTTCCGGGGCGGCGTTCAGATAATTAAAAGGCCGCTGCGGCCGCCCGTTCGCGGCGCGGCCTCGCGGTCCGATTCGCGAGGAAATCAAGATGAGCAAATTCGCCAAAGCCGCCTGCCTGGCGTCCGCGCTGGGCCTGTTCAGCCATATGGCGCTGGCCGACAGCGCCGCCGGCGTCTGGAAGACGATAGACGACGAAACCAAGCAGGCCAAGGCCCTGGTGCAGATCACCGAAAGCGCCGGCGGCGAGCTGAACGGCAAGATCATCAAGCTGTTCGCCAACCCGGAAGCGGTGTGCGACAAGTGCGAAGGGGACCGCAAAGGCAAGCCGGTCAACGGCATGCAAATCCTGTGGGGCCTGAAGAAGGACGGCGCGGAGTGGGGCAGCGGCAAAATCCTGGATCCCAAGTCCGGCAAGATCTACACCTCCGGCGCCAAGCTGATCGAAGACGGCAAGAAGCTGCGCGTGCGCGGCTACATCGGCCCCTTCTTCCGGTCCCAGGTGTGGGAGCGGCAGTAAGCGCAAGGGCCGCGACGCGGCGCGCGTGAGCAAGGCGGAAGCGCGAACAGCTTCCGCCTTTTTCTTTATTGGGTACAATCGCTGCTGATGAGCTCCCTAATCGACCCCGCCAATCAGCCGCCGGCCGTGGCGCCGGCGCTGGCCAAGAAGCTGGAAAAGCTGGGCATACGCCGCCGTTTCGATCTGGTCCTGCATCTGCCGCTGCGCTATGAGGACGAGACCCATCTGTACGCCATCGCCGACGCGCCTTACGGCCAGGCGGTGCTGGTGGAGGGCGAGGTGATCGCCCATGAGATCCAGTTCCGACCGCGCCGCCAACTGGTGGCGCGCATCGAGGACGCCAGCGGCAGCCTGGTGCTGCGCTTCATTCATTTCTACCCCAACCAGGTCAAGCAGTTCACCACCGGCAACCGGGTGCGCGCGCTGGGCGAGATCCGCCGCGGCTTCGCCGGCGACGAGATGGTGCATCCCAAGATCCGCGAAGTGGGCAACGGCGCGCCGCTGGCGGACAGCCTGACGCCCATCTATCCCACGGTCAACGGCCTGACCCAGCCGGCGCTGCGCAAGCTGATCCACGCCGAGCTGGACAGCCAGCCGCTGGGCGAGACGCTGCCGGAGGAGTTGGCAGCGCCGTTGCGGCTGACGCCGTTCGCCGAGGCGATCCGCCTGCTGCACCTGCCGACGCCGGACTACAGCGCCGGCCAGCTGGCCGATCCGGCCCTGCCGGCCTGGCAGCGGCTCAAATTCGACGAGTTGCTGGCGCAGCAGCTGTCGATGCGGCTGGCCTATCGCGCGCGCAGGCTGGGCCGCGCGCCGCCCTTGCGCGGCGACGGCGCCTTGAGCCGGGCGCTGGCCGAGCGCCTGCCGTTCACGCTGACCGGCGCGCAGCAGCGCGCCTTGGCGGAAGTCCGCGCCGACCTGACCCAGCCGCACCCGATGCACCGGCTGCTGCAGGGCGACGTGGGCAGCGGCAAGACCATCGTCGCGGCCCTGGCGGCGCTGACCGCGATCGAATCCGGCTACCAGGTGGCCTTGATGGCGCCGACCGAAATCCTGGCCGAACAGCATTTCCTCAAGCTGTCCGCCTGGCTGGAGCCGCTGGGCGTCCCGGTGCGCTGGCTGGCCGGCAGCCTGCGCAAGAAGCAGAAACAGGAGGCGATGGCGGCCATCGCCAGCGGCGAAACGCGGCTGGCGGTGGGCACTCACGCGCTGTTCCAGGACGAGGTGGCTTTTGAGCGCCTGGGCCTGGTCATCGTCGACGAACAGCATCGCTTCGGCGTGGGCCAGCGGCTGGCGCTGAAAGAGAAGGGCGGCGAGCCGCATCAGCTGATGATGTCGGCGACGCCGATTCCGCGCACGCTGGCGATGAGTTTCTACGCCGATCTCGACGTGTCGGTGATAGACGAATTGCCGCCCGGGCGCACACCCATCGTCACCAAGCTGATCAATAGCGCGCGCCGCGAGGAAATCGTCGCCCACGTGGCCAAGACCTGCGCCGACGGGCAGCAGGCCTATTGGGTGTGCCCGCTGATCGAAGAATCGGAAACCCTGCAATTGCAGACCGCGGTGGACACCCACCAGCAACTGACCGCCGATCTGCCGCATTTGGGCGTGGGCCTGGTGCACGGCCGGATGAAGGCGGACGAAAAGGCGGCGGTGATGGCGGCCTTCGCCCGCAACGAGCTGCAAGTGCTGGTGGCCACCACGGTGATCGAGGTGGGCGTGGACGTGCCCAACGCCAGCCTGATGGTGATCGAGCACGCCGAACGCATGGGCCTGGCCCAGTTGCATCAATTGCGCGGCCGGGTGGGGCGCGGCAGCGCGCGCAGCGTCTGCGTGCTGATGTTCGACAATCCCTTGTCGGACTTGGCCAAGGCGCGCTTGAAAGTGATTTACGAGAATGTTGACGGTTTCGAGATCGCGCGCCAGGATTTGCTGATCCGCGGCCCCGGCGAACTGCTGGGCGCGCGTCAGAGCGGCCTGCCCATGCTGCGTTTCGCCAACCTGGAAGAGGATCTGGAACTGCTGGAAGCGGCGCGCGAGCTGGCGCCCTTGCTGCTGGAGCGCCATCCGCAGGCGGTGGACGCTCATCTGGACCGTTGGCTGGCGGGGCGCGAGCAGTTTCTCAAGGCTTGAGTGCGCCATGAATCGGGCAAAAAAAAAGCGCCTCGGCTGGGGGGCTGAGGCGCAAAGGGATTGCTGCAAACAACAAAGGAGAAACCATGATGAAGCGAGCAAATATTAGCAATTTATAAAATATTGGCACAAGCAATCCGGGCTTAAAGCTTGACCCAGGTCAATCGAAAATTTTCCGGGCGGAAATGCCAAAAGAAAAAGCCACCGCGGTGCGGTGGCTTTGTTTTTTCCGGCAGCCTTAAACAGAGGCTGAAAGACCGTGACCGGACTTGATTACAGCCAGAGCGAGGCCACGTAGTACAGCCCGCCCGCCAGCAGCATGGACACCGGCAGGGTGAACAGCCAGGCCAGCGCGATGGAGCGGATGGTGGACATCTGCAGGCCGGCCTTGTCCGCCACCATGGTGCCGGCCACGGCGCTGGACAGCACCTGGGTGGTGGACACCGGGAAGCCGAACTGGCTGGCGAGGCCGATGGAGATGGCGGCGGTCATCTGCGCCGACACGCCCTGGGCGTAAGTCATGTCCTTCTTGCCTATGCCTTCGCCCACGGTCTTCACCACGCGGCGCCAGCCCACCATGGTGCCGATGCCCAGCGACAGCGCCACGGCGACGATCACCCAGGTGGGCGCGTATTCGGTGGTGGTGGTCAGATCCTTGCGCAGGTTCTGCAGCATCTGCTTGTCGTCGGCGGACAGCTTGGGCAGCGCGGAGGCCTTCTTGGCGGCGTCGTCCAGGCACAGCAGCTCGGTGCGCACGTTCCAACGCTGTTCCGAGCTCAGCGCGTGGTAGTCGCCGCCGTCGCCCATGGTGCTCAGCAGGCGCTTGACGGTGTCGCCGGTTTCCAGCGGATGGCACTCGTACTGGCTGCTGCCCTTGGACGGCACGATGATCTTGCTCAGTTCGACCTGATGGCGCTCATAGAACTTCTGCAGGTGAATGGCGGCGTCGCGGGTGCGGTCCAGCTGGTAAGGCGTGCTGTCCAGATCCAGCACGAATTTGGCCGGCACGATGCCGATCAGCACCAGCATGATCAGGCCCACGCCTTTTTGGCCGTCGTTGGAGCCGTGGGCGAAGCTGACGCCCATGGACGACACGATCAGCATGAAGCGGGTCCAGAACGGCGGATGCTTGCGGCCTTCCACCTGCTGGCGTTGGTAGGGGGTTTTGTGCACATTGCTGTGCGGCCGGTAGCGCCGCAGCAGAATGACGATCAGCGCGGCGAGCAGGGCGCCCACCACGGGCGAGGCCAGCAGCGAGGCGCCGACGTCGATGGCCTTGCTCCAGTTGATGCCGTGGGACAGCGAGGTGCCGTGGATCAGGCTGTTGGCCACGCCCACGCCCAAAATGGCGCCGATCAGCGTGTGGCTGCTGGACGCGGGCAGACCGAAATACCAGGTACCCAGGTTCCAGGCGATGGCGGCGGTCAACAGCGCGAACACCATGGCCATGCCGCGGGTGGTGTTGATCGAGATCAGCAGGTCCACCGGCAGCAGGTGCACGATGGCGTAGGCGACGGCGAGGCCGCCGGTGATCACGCCGAGGAAGTTGAAAATGCCGGAATAGAACACCGCGAGACGCGGTTTCATCGATTGGGTATAGATAACGGTTGCCACCGCGTTGGCGGTGTCATGGAAGCCGTTGATGAACTCAAAGGCGAGCACGAAGCCCAGGGAAAGCACCAAGGTGATGGCGACGTGGGTCTCAAGCCCGGAAAACAGGTCCAACATGGTGAAATGTGCACGCAGTATCGTAAAGGCGGGATTGTTGTGTCCAAGGCCAATGCCGTCAAGTACTTATAAAAAAAAAATAAATGGTGTCGCATTTGCCGGAAAAGCATGCGGAATCGCCTTGACAGACCGGGCGGGGAGAACGGCGGATTTAGGCCGTTTTTTGCCGCCGTCATGCGCTTTTGCCCGCGTGGAAACGCCAACGGCCGTCATGCCGGAAACGGTCATGACGGCGGTCTGGGAGCCGGGGCGGAATCAGCCGAACTTGCCGGTGATGTAGTCCTCGGTGGCCTTCTTCTGCGGGGTGGTGAAGATGGAGTCGGTGTCGCCGAACTCGATCAATTCGCCCAGATACATATAGGCGGTGTAGTCCGACACCCGCGCCGCCTGCTGCATATTGTGGGTGACGATGGCGATGGTGTAGTCCTCTTTGAGCTCATGGATCAGCTCTTCGATGTGGGCGGTGGAAATCGGGTCCAGCGCCGAAGTGGGCTCGTCCAGCAGCAGCACTTCCGGCTTGGACGCCACCGCGCGCGCGATGCACAGCCGCTGCTGCTGGCCGCCGGACAGCGAGTTGCCGGACTGCTTGAGCTTGTCCTTGACCTCGTCCCACAGCGCGGCCTTGCGCAGCGCCCATTCCACCCGGTCCTCCATCTCGCCCTTGGACAGTTTTTCGTAGAGCTTCACGCCGAAGGTGATGTTGTCGTAGATGGACATCGGGAATGGGGTGGGCTTCTGGAACACCATGCCCACCTTGGCGCGCAGCAGGTTGACGTCCACGTCGCGGCCCAGGACGTTGTGGCCGTCCAGCAGGATGTCGCCCTCGGCGCGCAGGCCGGGGTAGAGCTCGTACATGCGGTTGAAGGTGCGCAGCAGCGTGGACTTGCCGCAGCCGGACGGGCCGATGAAGGCGGTGACCTTGCGCGAGGCGATTTCCAGCTGGATGTTTTTCAGCGCGTGGAAATTGCCGTAAAAGAAGTTCAGATTCTTGACCTGAAGCTTGGAGTGGATTTCAGCCATGGTCTGCAAGCCTTAATGCGATTGGTTTTTCTGGCTGCCCATCCAGCGGGCAACGATGTTCAGCGTCAGCACGCTGAAGGTGATCAACAGGGAGCCGGCCCAGGCCAGCTTGTGCCAGTCCTCGTACGGGCTCATCGCGAACTGGAAGATCACGATGGGCAGGTTGGCCATCGGCTGGTTCATATTGCTGTTGAAGAACTGGTTGTTCAGCGCGGTGAACAACAGCGGCGCGGTTTCGCCGGAAATGCGCGCCACCGCCAGCAGGATGCCGGTCAGCACGCCGGCCTTGGCCGAGCGCAGGGTGACGTGCAAGGTGACCTTCCACTGCGGCGCGCCCAGCGCGGACGCGGCTTCGCGCAGGCTGCCCGGCACCAGGCGCAGCATGTTCTCGGTGGTGCGCACCACCACCGGAATCACCAGGATGGCCAGCGCGAAGGAGCCGGCCCAGCCGGAAAAGTGGCCGACCGACACCACGTAGACTTCGTAGATGAACAGGCCGATGACGATGGACGGCGCGGACAGCAGGATGTCGTTGATGAAGCGGGTGGCCGGCGCCAGCCAGCCGCGCTGGCCGAACTCGGCCAGATAGATGCCGGCCAGGATGCCGATCGGCGTGCCGAACAAGGTGCCGAAGCCGGTCATCATCAGGCTGCCGTAAATGGCGTTGGCCAGGCCGCCGGTGCTGCCCGGCGGCGGGGTGCTGGAGGTGAACACCTCCCAGTTGAGCCCGGACAGGCCGTGCTGCAACAGGGTGGTCAGAATCCAGAACAGCCAGAACAGGCCGAAGGCCATGGTGAACATCGAGGCGCCCATATTGACGCGGTTCACCAGCCGGCGGCGGCGATAGACGCTGCTGTCGGCTTTGGCGGCGATGGCGGACTGGGGTGGGCGCAGGGCGGAATTCATAACGGTTTGGCTCATGCGGTTAGCGTCTCTCATGCTCAGGAAGGACGACCTTCCTGTTTCTTCAGGCGCAGCAACAGCAGTTTAGAACACGCCAGCACCACGAAGGTGATGAAGAACAGAATCAGGCCCAGTTGAATCAGGGAGGAGAGATACAGCTCGCCGTTGGCCTCGGCGAACTCATTGGCCAGCGAGGAGGCGATGGAATTGCCCGGCTCGAACAGGCCGGCGGCGAAACGGGTGGAGTTGCCGATGACGAAGGTCACCGCCATGGTCTCGCCCAGCGCGCGGCCCAGGCCCAGCATGATGCCGCCGACCACGCCGGTCTTGGTATAGGGCAGCACCACGTAGCGCACCACTTCCCAAGTGGTGGAGCCCAGGCCGTAGGCGGACTCCTTCAGCATCACCGGCACCACTTCGAACACGTCGCGCATCACCGAGGCGATGAAGGGAATGATCATGATGGCCAGGATCAGGCCGGCGGTGAAAATGCCTATGCCCATCGGCGCGCCCTGGAACAGCACGCCCAGCAGCGGCACCTCGCCCAGGGTGTCGATCAGCAGCGGCTGCACGTGGTCGGCGAAGATGGGCGCGAACACGAACAGGCCCCACATGCCGTAGATGATGGACGGGATGCCGGCCAGCAGTTCCACCGCGATGCCCAGCGGCCGCTTCAGCCAGGTGGGGCACAGCTCGGTCAGGAACAGGGCGATGCCGAAGCTGACCGGCACGCCGATCAGCAAGGCGATGAAAGAGGTGGCCAGGGTGCCGAAGATGGGCACCAGCGCGCCGAACCGCTCATTGACCGGGTCCCAGTCGCTGGTGACCAGAAACTTGAAGCCGAAGGCGTGGATGCTCGGCAACGCGCCGATCAACAGCGAAATCAGGATGCCCACCAGCAAGGCCAGCACCAGGAAGGCGAAAAAACGGGTGACCCAGCGGAACAGATTGTCCAGCAATAACTGGGTTTTGATTTGCTGCGGATTGCTCAACTTTTGCATATGCATGCTCATTTATCAGACAAAAAGCCGGGGAGCGCGTCCCCGGCCGCTTGCGTGCATTGTATGCGGCTCAGTTCCACACCGGCTTGCCGCCGTTGTCGGCAATTTGCTTCCAGCTGGCGCGGATCACGCCCTTGATCGCGTCCGGCATCGGGATGTAGTCCAGATCCAGCGCGGTCTTGTCGCCGTTCTTGTAAGCCCAGTCGAAGAACTTCAGCACCTCGCCGCCTTGCGCCGGCTTGTCCTGTTTCTTGTGCATCAGGATGAAGGTGGCGCCGGCGATCGGCCAGCTGTCCTTGCCCGGCTGGTTGGTCAGCAGCAGGTAGAAGCCCGGCGCTTTTTTCCAGTCGGCGTTGGCGGCGGCGGCCTTGAAGCTGGACTCGTCCGGCTTGACGAAGCTGCCGGCCTGGTTCTGCATCAGGCCGAAGGCCAGCTTGTTCTGCTTGGCGTAGGCGTATTCCACATAGCCGATCGCGCCCTTGATGCGGGTCACGTAGTTGGCCACGCCCTCATTGCCCTTGCCGCCCACCGGGTTGCCTTTCCAGCTGACCGCGGTGTTGGAGCCCACTTCCTTGGCCCAGTCCGGAGAGACCTTGGACAGGTAGTTGGTGAAGATGAAGGTGGTGCCGGAGCCGTCGGAGCGACGCACCACGGAGATGCGCAGGTCCGGCAGCTTGACGCCGGGGTTCAGCTTGGCGATGGCCGGGTCGTTCCACTTGGACACCTTGCCCAGGTAGATGTCGGCCAGCAGCGGGCCGGTGAACTTCACTTGTCCCGGGGTGATGCCGGGCACGTTCAGTACCGGTACCACGCCGCCGATCACGGTGGGGAATTGGGTCAGTCCGGATTTTTCCAGCTCTTCCGGCTTCAGCGGCATGTCGGACGCGCCGAAATCCACGGTCTTGGACTGGATCTGCTTGATGCCGCCGCCGGAACCGATGGATTGATAGTTCAGATTATTATTGGTGCCGGCCTTGTAGGCGGCGGCCCATTTGGCGTACAGCGGGTACGGGAAGGTGGCGCCCGCGCCGGTGATGTCGGCGGCCACGGCCGCGCCGGACAGGCAGACGGAACCCAGTACAAACGATGCGGCCAGACGAACAGACTGTTTCATGCCTACTCCTGAGAATGGATGAGGTGCGTGGTGATGGGCGCATGCTAAGGCTGAAATTTTTCAGGAATATTACAAGTCGTCGAAACGGCTTCGTTTGCGGACAATCAACATCAGCCGGATGCCGGTTTGAGCCAAGATGGCGGCTGCGGATATAATCGGCGGATATTCAAGAATCGCGGGAGGCGGAGATGGCCGGCAAGCTGGTGATTGGCAACTGGAAGATGAATACCCGCGCCGACAGCGCGCAGACGCTGCTGCAGGCGCTGCTGGCGGATGAGACGAGCAACCGCGGCTGGGTCGGCGTGGCCGCGCCGGCGGTCTACCTGGCCGGCCTGGGCGAGCGGCTGCGCGGTCAGGCCTTGCGCCTGTGCGCGCAGGACGTCAGCGCCTTCGATCAGGACGGCGCCTTCACCGGCGAGACCAGCGCCGCGATGCTGGCCGACATCGGCTGCGCTTACACCCTGGTGGGCCACTCGGAGCGCCGCCAATATTTTGGCGAGAGCAACGCGGTTCTACTGAAGAAGATGCGCGCCGCCATCGCCGCCGGCCTGGTGCCGGTGCTGTGCGTCGGGGAAACGCTGGACGAGCGCGAGGCGGGCCGTCAGTTGGAGGTGATTAGAGATCAGCTTGCGCTTCTGTCCGAGATAGACCATGGTGAATACGTTGTGGCTTATGAACCGGTCTGGGCCATCGGCACCGGCAAGGTGGCGACGCTGGCGCAAATCGCCGAAATCCACGGCGCGATCAAAAATTGGTGCTTGCAAAACGTCAAGGCCTCCGATAATATTCGCGTCCTCTACGGCGGCAGTGTCAAGGCAGAGAATGCCGAAGCGATTCTGGCGACTGAAAATGTCGACGGAGCCCTTGTTGGAGGGGCATCTCTGGACGCCGGTTCATTCAGGGCAATTTGCCAAGCCGCAGGAAAATTGATATAGTATGGAACTTATTAAGACGCTTATCTGGATTGTAAATATCCTGTCTGCAGGGACTATTATCGTGCTGGTTTTGATGCAGCACGGCAAAGGCGCGGACATGGGGGCGGCTTTCGGTAGCGGCTCTTCCGGTAGCTTGTTCGGCGCGTCTGGTTCTGCGAATTTCTTGAGTAGGACAACCGCTGTCGCAGCGGCCGTGTTCTTCTCGACTTCCCTTGCTCTGGTTTTTCTGTCTGGGGGCGGAAAAAGCGATTTGGGCGTAATGGGGGCCAAGGTTGAACAGGTTGCACCGCAAATCCCGGCCGGTGTGCCTAGCGATAAAGCTTCGGGTACGACATCGAAAATACCGGAGTAACAATTAAAGCTTGCTGTGCCGACATGGTGAAATTGGTAGACACGCTATCTTGAGGGGGTAGTGGCGAAAGCTGTGTGAGTTCGAGTCTCACTGTCGGCACCACCATTCAAAAACAGGCCACCGGGACTCCGGTGGCCTGTTTTATTTGGAGCCAAGGGGGGTAACCCCCTTTTTTGTGGGGGTGTACGGGAAATGCTGCAAAATTACTTTCCCATTCTGCTGTTTGTCATGGTCGGACTGTTGGTCGGCGTAGGCCCTATTTTATTGGGCAAACTGCTGGCTCCCAACCGTCCCGATCCTGAGAAACTGTCTCCGTATGAGTGCGGCTTCGAGGCTTTCGAAGATGCCCGCATGAAGTTTGACGTCCGCTATTATCTGATAGCCATCCTCTTCATCCTGTTCGACCTCGAGGTCGCCTTCCTGCTGCCGTGGGCGGTGGTGTTGAAGGAGCTGGGGACCTATGGTCTGGGCGTCATGGTGGAGTTCCTGGGCGTATTGACCCTGGGCTTCGTCTACATGTGGAAAAAAGGAGCTCTGGAATGGGAGTAGAAGGTATTCTGGAGAAGGGGTTTGTCACCACGACGGCTGACAAGCTCATCAATTACACCCGAACCGGTTCGCTGTGGCCGATGACCTTTGGTCTGGCCTGTTGCGCGGTCGAGATGATGCACGCCGGCGCGGCGCGCTACGACCTGGACCGTTTCGGCATCGTGTTCCGTCCCAGCCCGCGCCAGTCCGATCTGATGATCGTGGCCGGCACGCTGTGCAACAAGATGGCTCCGGCCCTGCGCAAGGTTTACGACCAGATGGCCGAGCCGCGCTGGGTGATCTCGATGGGGTCCTGTGCCAACGGCGGCGGCTATTATCATTATTCCTATTCAGTCGTGCGCGGCTGCGATCGCATCGTGCCGGTCGACGTCTACGTGCCCGGCTGTCCGCCAACTGCAGAGGCCTTGCTGTACGGCATCATTCAGCTGCAGAACAAGATCAAACGCACCAACACCATCGCCCGCTAAGGTAGAAACTTATGGCCTCCAAGAAAATGGACGCGTTAGGGTCGGCTGTGCAGCAGGCGCTGGGCGACAAGCTCGTGCAAAGCACGCTGGCTCTGGAAGAGCTGACCATTGTATGCAAGGCGGCGGATCTGATCGCCGTGGCGACCACGCTGCGCGACCACGCCGACCTGTCTTTTGAGCAATGCATCGATTTGTGCGGCGTGGACTACAGCGCATACCGCGACGAGGTATGGGACGGTCCGCGCTTCGCCGTTGTCTACCACCTGTTGTCGGTCAAGCACAATCAGCGCGTCCGCCTGCGCGTGTTCGCCGAAGACGACGCCTTCCCGGTGGTCGACTCGGTCGTCGGCGTCTGGAGCGGCGTCAACTGGTTCGAGCGCGAAGCGTTCGACCTGTTCGGCATCGTTTTCGACGGCCACCCCGACCTGCGCCGCATCCTGACCGACTACGGTTTCGTCGGCCATCCGTTCCGCAAGGACTTCCCGCTGTCCGGTCACGTGGAAATGCGTTACGACCCGACACAACAGCGCGTGATCTATCAGCCGGTGACCATCGAGCCGCGCGAAATCACGCCGCGCATCATTCGCGAGGAGAACTACGGTGGCTGAAATCCGTAACTACACCCTCAACTTCGGCCCGCAGCACCCGGCCGCGCACGGCGTGTTGCGCCTGGTGCTGGAACTGGACGGCGAAGTCGTCCAGCGCGCCGACCCGCACATCGGCCTGCTGCACCGCGGCACCGAAAAGCTGGCCGAGAGCAAGACCTTCATCCAGTCGCTGCCTTATATGGACCGTCTCGACTACGTGTCCATGATGTGCAACGAGCACGCTTACTGCCTGTCCATCGAGAAGCTGCTGGGCATCGACGTGCCCGAGCGCGCGCAATACATCCGCGTGATGTTCGCCGAGATCACCCGTCTGCTGAACCACTTGCTGTGGATTGGCGCGCACGGCCTCGACATCGGCGCGATGACCGTGTTCCTGTACGCCTTCCGCGAACGCGAAGACCTGATGGACTGCTATGAGGCGGTGTCCGGCGCGCGTCTGCACGCGGCTTACTTCCGTCCCGGCGGCGTGTATCGCGATCTGCCGGACAGCATGCCGCAGTACACCGTCTCCAAGATCAAGAACGCCCGCGAACTGGCCCGCCGCAATGAAGGCCGCCAGGGTTCGCTGCTGGACTTCATCGACGAGTTCACCCAGCGCTTCCCGGGCTATGTGGACGAGTACGAGACCCTGCTGACCGACAACCGCATCTGGAAACAGCGCACCGTCGGCATCGGCGTGGTGACGCCCGAGCGCGCGCTGAACCTGGGCCTGACCGGCCCGATGCTGCGCGGCTCCGGCATTGCCTGGGATTTGCGCAAGAAGCAGCCCTACGATGTGTATTCCAAGCTGGATTTCGACATCCCGGTGGGCGTCAACGGCGATTGCTACGACCGCTACCTGGTGCGCGTCGAGGAAATGCGTCAGTCCAACCGCATCATCCGCCAGTGCGTGGAATGGCTGCGCAAGAACCCGGGCCCGGTGATCACCGACAACCATAAAGTGGCGCCGCCTTCGCGCGAAGGCATGAAGGCCAATATGGAAGACCTGATCCACCACTTCAAACTGTTTACCGAAGGCATGCACGTGCCGGAGGGCGAGGCTTATGTGGGCACCGAGCACCCGAAAGGCGAGTTCGGCGTCTACCTGGTGTCCGACGGCGCCAACAAGCCGTACCGCCTGAAGATCCGCGCGCCCGGCTACGCTCACCTGGCGGCGCTGGACGAGATGGCCAAGGGCCATATGATCGCCGACGTGGTGGCCATCATCGGTACGCAGGATATCGTGTTTGGGGAGATTGACCGCTGATGCTGTCCGCTGAATCGCTAGCCAAAATCGATCGCGAAGTCGCCAAATATCCCGCCGACCAGAAACGGTCCGCGGTGATGGGTGCCTTGCGCATCGCGCTGACTGAACGTCGCGAAGCGGGCTCCGCTCCGGAGGAGCGTTGCCTGAATACCGAGGTGATCGAGTTCGTCGCCAACTACCTGCAGATTCCGCCGGTAGCCGCGTACGAAGTCGCCACCTTTTACAATATGTACGACATGAAGCCGGTTGGGCAGTACAAGATCACTGTCTGCACCAACCTGCCCTGTGCCTTGTCCGGCGGCGTCAACGCCGCCGAGTACATCTCCAAGAAGCTGGGCGTCGCCATCGGCGAAACCAGCGCCGACGGCAAGTACACCTTGCTGGAAGGGGAGTGCATGGGCGCCTGTGGCGACGCGCCGGTCTTGCTGGTCAACAACCACAAGATGTGCAGCTTCATGACGCCCGAAGCAATCGATAAGAAACTGGCGGAGCTGAAATAATGGCAATCTTCGTCAATGGCGTGATTTTCGATGGCGTCGACACTTCCGATCCCCATTGCTGGCAACTGAGCGCCTACGAGGCGCGCGGCGGCTACCAGGCGCTGCGCCGCATCCTGGACAGCAAGATGGCCCAGGAAGACGTGATCGCCGAAGTGAAGAACTCCGGCCTGCGCGGCCGTGGCGGCGCGGGTTTCCCCACCGGCCTGAAGTGGAGCTTCATGCCGCGCTCCTTCCCGGGCGACAAATACGTGGTGTGCAACACCGACGAGGGCGAGCCGGGCACTTTCAAGGACCGCGACATCCTGCGCTTCAATCCGCATTCGCTGATCGAAGGCATGATCATCGCCGGTTACGCGATGGGCACCAAGGCCGGCTACAACTACATCCACGGTGAAATCTTCGCCGAGTACGAGCGTTTCGAAGAAGCGCTGGACGAAGCGCGCAAGGCGGGCCTCCTCGGCGAGAACATCCTGGGTTCCGGCTTCAACTTCGACCTGTTCGCCCATCACGGCTACGGCGCCTACATCTGCGGCGAGGAAACCGCGCTGCTGGAATCGCTGGAAGGCAAGAAGGGCCAACCGCGCTTCAAGCCGCCGTTCCCGGCCAGCTTCGGCCTGTACGGCAAGCCGACCACCATCAACAACACCGAATCGTTCGCCTCGGTGCCCTTCATCATCCGCGACGGCGCGCAGCCCTTCCTGGAAAAGGGCAAGCCGAACAACGGCGGCACCAAGCTGTTCTCGGTGTCCGGCCACGTGAACCGTCCGGGCAACTACGAAATCCCGCTGGGCACCCCGTTCTCCGAGTTGCTGGAAATGGCCGGCGGCATGCGCGACGGCAAAAAGCTCAAGGCGGTGATTCCGGGCGGCTCGTCCGCGCCCATCCTGCCCGCCGACGTCATGATGCAGTGCACGATGGACTACGACAGCATCGCCAAAGCTGGCTCGATGCTGGGTTCCGGCGCCGTCATCGTGATGAACGAAGACGTGTGCATGATCAAGGCGCTGGAGCGTCTGGCCTACTTCTACCATGAAGAATCCTGCGGCCAGTGCACGCCGTGCCGCGAAGGCACCGGCTGGCTGTACCGCGTGATCCATCGCATCGCCAACGGCCAGGGCCGTCCGGGCGATCTGGAGCTTCTGGATTCCGTGGGCAACAATATGGCGGGCCGCACCATCTGTGCGCTGGCCGACGCCGCCGTGTTCCCGGTTCGCAGTTTCACCAAGCATTTCCGTCACGAGTTCGAGTACGCGATCGAACACGGAAAGACCTTGGTGGACCACAAATGGTGTTGAGCGATGCTTGAAATCGAAATCGACGGAAAAAAACTGACGGTCCCGCAAGGCAGTACCGTCATGGAAGCGGCCCACTCGGTGGGCACGTACATTCCGCACTTCTGCTACCACAAGAAGCTGTCCATCGCGGCCAACTGCCGCATGTGTCTGGTGGAAGTGGAAAAAGCGCCCAAGCCGCTGCCGGCTTGTGCCACCCCGGTGACCGACGGCATGAAGGTCCATACCCACTCCGACATGGCCAAGAAGGCCCAGGCCGGCGTGATGGAGTTCCTGCTGATCAACCACCCGCTGGATTGCCCGATCTGCGACCAGGGCGGCGAATGCCAGCTGCAGGATCTGGCCGTGGGCTACGGCAACTCCTCCTCGCGCTATCAGGAAGAAAAGCGCGTGGTGGTGGGCAAGGACATGGGCCCGCTGGTCTCGGCGGAAGAAATGTCGCGCTGCATTCACTGCACCCGTTGCGTGCGCTTTACCGAGGAAGTCGGCGGCTTCCAGGAAATCGGCATGGCTCATCGCGGCGAGTTCTCCGAGATTCTGCCCTTCCTCGGCAAGACCGTGGATTCGGAAATCTCCGGCAACGTCATCGATCTGTGCCCGGTGGGCGCGCTGACCTCCAAGCCGTTCCGCTACAGCACCCGCGCCTGGGAGCTGTCGCGCCGCAAATCGGTCAGCCCGCACGACGGCCTGGGCTCCAACCTGATCGTTCAGGTCAAGAGCAATGAAGTGATGCGCGTGCTGCCGCTGGAAAACGAGGCCATCAACGAGTGCTGGATCGCCGACCGCGACCGCTTCTCCTACGAGGGCTTGAACTCGGCCGAGCGTCTGAAGCAGCCGATGATCAAGTTCGACGGCCAGTGGCACGAGACCGACTGGGAAACCGCGTTGAACTACGTGGTGAAGGGCCTGAACGGCGTGTCCGCCGATCACGGCAAGGACGCCATCGGCTTCCTGACCAGCCCGCACTCCACCACCGAAGAACTGCATCTGGCGCAAAAGCTGGCGCGCGCCTTCGGCGTGGAAAGCATTGATTACCGTCTGCGCCGCAGCGACTTTGCCGCCGACGCGGCCAAGCAGGGCGCCGAGTGGCTGGGTTCTGGCATTGCCGATCTGGTCGCGGCCAAGTCGGTGCTGGTGGTCGGCTCCACGCTGCGCAAGGAACAGCCGCTGCTGACCTCGCGTCTGCGCACCGCGGCCAAGAAAGGCAGCGAGCTTAACATTATCCATGTCGCCGACGACGAGCTGCTGATCAAGATCAACGCCAAGCTGATCGTATCGCCGCTGGCCCTGGTCAACGGCTTCGCCCAGGTGCTGAAGGCCGTGGCCGAGATCAAGGGCGGCGAAACCGCCGTCGATCTGTCCGCGGTGCAAGTGTCCGCCGAGGCGCGCCGCATCGCCGAGAGCCTGAGCGGCGCGGAAACCGCCGCCGTGGTGCTGGGCAACGTGGCGCAACACCATCCGGCGTTCAGCCAGCTGCTGGCCGTGGCGCAGGAGATCGCCCGCCTGAGCGGCGCCAGCTTCGGCGTGCTGTCCGAGGCCGCCAACAGCGTGGGCGCGGAACTGGCGGGCGCGCTGCCGCAAGGCGCGGGCGCCAACGCCGCCGCGATGATCGCCCAGCCGAAGAAGGCTTACGTGCTGCTGAACACCGAAGTCGAGTTCGACAGCTACAACCCGCAAGCCGCCGTCGCCGCGATGAAGCAGGCCGCCACCGTGATCGCGCTGACCGCGTTCAAGGGCCAGGGCCTGCTGGATTACGCCGACGTGCTGCTGCCGATCGCGCCGTTCTCCGAGACCGCCGGCTCCTTCGTCAATATGGAAGGCAAGCTGCAGAGCTTCAACGGCGTGGTGCGTCCGCTGGGCGAAGCCCGCCCGGCCTGGAAAGTGCTGCGCGTACTGGGCAATATGCTGAATCTGTCCGGCTTCGACTTCAACAGCGCCGAGGAAGTGCGCGCCGAGCTGCTGGCCAAGGGCGACATCGCCGCGCGCCTGAACAATGCGCTGAACCCGCTGAACGTCGCGGCCGCCGCGGCCGCCGGCGTGGCGCGCATCGGCGAAGTGCCGCTGTACCAGGCCGACGCCGTCTGCCGCCGCGCCGAGTCGCTGCAACAGACCCGCGACGCGGCCGAGCCGGTGGCTTCCGCCCACAGCGGCCTGCTGCAGAAGCTGGGCATCGCCGTCGACAGCACCGCATTGCTGAGCCAGGGTTCCGGCCAGGCGCGCGTGCGCATCGTCGCCGACGACAGCCTGCCGCAGGATACGGTCCGCATCGCCACCGCTCACGCGGCCACGCTGGCGCTGGGCGGCATGTTCGACGCTATCGAGATCACCCAGGGGTAAAGCATGGAGTTCTTGCAAGGTATTCTTGGCACTGACGCGGGGCTCGTGGTTTGGACCCTGTTGAAGATCATCGCCATCGTATTGCCGATGCTGCTGTGCGTCGCCTACCTGACCTATGCCGAGCGCAAGGTCATCGGCTTCATGCAGATCCGCATCGGCCCCAACCGGGTAGGCCCGCTGGGCCTGCTGCAGCCTATCGCCGACGCGGTCAAGCTGCTGATGAAGGAAATCATCCTGCCCACCAACTCCAGCAAGGGCCTGTTCCTGCTGGCCCCGGTGCTGTCCATCGCTCCGGCGCTGGCGGCCTGGGCGGTGATTCCGTTCACCGACAAGCTGGTGCTGGCCAACGTCAACGCCTCGCTGCTCTACATCCTGGCGCTGACCTCGATGGGCGTGTACGGCGTGATCATCGCCGGCTGGGCGGGCAACTCCAAGTACTCCTTCCTCGGCGCCATGCGTTCCGCCGCCCAGATCGTGTCCTACGAACTGGCGATGGGCTTCGCGCTGATCGGCGTGCTGATGGTGTCCAGCAGCCTGAACCTGGTGGAGATCGTCCAGCAGCAAGGGCAGGGCATGGCCGGCGGTTCCGTGTTGTCGTGGAACTGGCTGCCGCTGTTCCCGCTGTTCGTGGTCTACCTGATTTCCGGCGTGGCCGAAACCAACCGCGCGCCGTTCGACGTGGCCGAGGGCGAATCCGAGATCGTCGCCGGTTTCCACGTCGAGTACTCGGGCATGGCCTTCGCCATCTTCTTCCTGGCCGAATACGCCAACATGATCCTGGTCGCCGCGCTGACCGCGCTGCTGTTCCTCGGCGGCTGGCTGTCGCCGTTCCCGGCGTCCTGGGGCATTCTGGGCGCGGGCGGCTTCTTCTGGCTGGCGCTTAAAGTGGCCATGGTGCTGTTCTGCTTCCTGTGGTTCCGCGCCACCTTCCCGCGTTATCGCTACGACCAGATCATGCGTCTGGGCTGGAAGGTGTTCATCCCGGTGACCCTGGTGTGGATCCTGGTGGTGGGCGTCTGGATGATGACCCCGCTGTCCTTGTGGCACTGAGACGGGGATAGGTGAAAAGATGAATTCGATCCGCAACTTTTTCAAGACCTTCCTGCTGGTGGAGCTGGTCAAGGGCCTGATGGTCACTGGCCGCTACTTCTTCGCCCGCAAGATCACGGTCCAGTTCCCTGAAGAGAAGACGCCGATTTCGCCGCGCTTCCGCGGTCTGCACGCGCAGCGCCGCTACGCCAACGGCGAAGAGCGCTGCATCGCCTGCAAACTGTGCGAGGCGGTGTGCCCGGCGATGGCGATCAGCATCGAGTCCGAGCAGCGCGACGACGGCACCCGCCGCACCACGCGCTACGACATCGATCTGACCAAGTGCATCTTCTGCGGCTTCTGCGAGGAAGCCTGTCCGGTGGACGCCATCGTGGAAACCCACATCTTCGAATACCACGGCGAAAAACGTGGCGACTTGTACTACACCAAGCCGATGTTGCTGGCGATCGGCGACAAGTATGAGGCCGAGATCGCCGCCAACAAGGCGGCCGATGCCAAGTATCGCTAAGGGGGGGTCATGAACTTCACACTGTTTGTCTTCTATGTTCTGTCCGCCATCCTGGTGTTCGCGGGCATCCGCGTGGTGACGGCCAAGAACCCGATTCACGCGGCCTTGTTCCTGGTGCTGGCCTTCTTCAACAGCGCCGGCCTGTGGCTGCTGATGGAAGCCGAGTTCCTGGCCATCACCCTGGTGGTGGTGTATGTGGGCGCGGTGATGGTGCTGTTCCTGTTCGTGGTGATGATGCTGGACATCAACATCGAGAAACTGCGCGAGGGCTTCTGGAGGAATCTTCCGGTCGCCGCCGCCGTCGGCATCATCATGGTGTTTGAAATGGCGATGATTCTGGCCAGCCCCAGCGCGCGGCTGGACGCCTACCAGGCGGCCGCGCCGCTGGCGGCGGACTTTAGCAACGTCAAAGTGCTGGGCCGCCAGCTGTATACCACCTATCTGCTGCCTTTCGAAGTGGCGGCGGTGGTGCTGCTGCTGGCCATGGTGGCCGCCATCGGTCTGACCATGCGCAGCCGCAAGGACACCAAAGCTATCGATCCGGCGCTGCAGGTCAAGGTCAAGCGCAACGACCGCGTGCGTCTGGTGAAGATGCAGGCCGAACAGCCTGCTGAAGAATCCACGGTGGAGGAGGCCTCCGAGGCCGAATCCGGTAAGCAACAGGCCTGACGGCCAATCAACATAAGGGAGGAAATGTGCTGACACTGACTCACTTCCTGGTGCTGGCCGCAATCCTGTTTGCCATCGGCGTGCTGGGCGTTTTCCTGAACCGGAAAAATCTGATCGTGCTGCTGATGGCCATCGAGCTGATGCTGCTCGCGGTAAACTTCAATTTCATCGCGTTCTCGCATTACCTGTCGGATACGGCGGGCCAGATCTTCGTATTCTTCATCCTGACGGTGGCCGCGGCCGAAGCCGCGATCGGTCTCGCCATCCTGGTGGTGCTGTTCCGCAATCTGCGCACCATCAACGTTGAAGACTTGGGCAGCCTCAAAGGCTAAGGCAAACCGGAACCTACACAAAGCACACAAGCATGGATATGAAGAGCTTATACCTGCTGATTGCACTCGCCCCGCTGGCGGGTTCCATCATTGCAGGCCTATTTGGATGGGCCATCGGCCGGCGCGCTTCGCACGTCGTGACGATAGCCGGCGTGGCGCTGTCCGCCGCGCTGTCGCTCAAGGTGCTTCACGCCTTCCTGACCGGGCAGGCTGAAGTGTTCAACGGTCCGGTTTACACCTGGCTGACGGTGGGAGGCTACGAGTTCTCCGTAGGCTTCCTGGTGGATTCGCTGACCGCGATGATGCTGGTGGTGGTGACCAGCGTGTCGCTGATGGTGCACATTTACACCATCGGCTACATGCAGGAAGACCCGGGCTATCAGCGTTTCTTCAGCTATATCTCGCTGTTTACCTTCTCGATGCTGATGTTGGTGATGAGCAACAACTTCATCCAGCTGTTCTTCGGTTGGGAAGCGGTGGGCCTGGTGTCCTATCTGCTGATCGGCTTCTGGTTCAAGCGTCCGACCGCGATCTACGCCAACCTGAAGGCTTTCCTGGTCAACCGCGTCGGCGACTTCGGCTTTCTGCTGGGCATCGGCCTGGTGCTGGCCTACTTCGGCGGCTCGCTGAACTACAGCGATGTGTTCGCCGCCGCTCCGGCGCTGGCTAACAAGACCATCAGCCTGATTCCGGGCACCGAATGGTCGCTGCTGAGCGTGACCTGCATCCTGCTGTTCATCGGCGCGATGGGCAAATCGGCGCAGTTCCCGCTGCACGTCTGGCTGCCGGACTCGATGGAAGGCCCGACGCCGATCTCGGCGCTGATCCACGCGGCCACGATGGTGACCGCCGGCATCTTCATGGTGTCGCGGATGAGCCCGCTGTTCGAACTGTCCGACACCGCGCTGAACGTGATCATGGTCGCCGGTTCCATCACCGCGCTGTTCATGGGCTTCCTCGGCGTGGTCCAGAACGACATCAAGCGCGTGGTGGCTTACTCCACGCTGTCGCAGCTGGGCTATATGACCGTGGCGCTGGGCGCCTCGGCCTACTCGGTGGCGATGTTCCATGTGATGACCCACGCCTTCTTCAAGGCGCTGCTGTTCCTGGCGGCGGGCTCGGTGATCATTGGGATGCATCACGATCAGGACATGCGCAATATGGGCGGCCTGCGCAAGTACATGCCCATCACCTGGCTGACTTCGCTGCTGGGTTCGCTGGCCTTGATCGGCACGCCGTTCTTCTCCGGCTTCTACTCCAAGGACTCCATCATCGAGGCGGTGCACGCGTCCAATCTGTCCGCGGCCGGTTTCGCCTACTTCGCGGTGATCGCCGGCGTGTTCGTCACCGCCTTCTACTCCTTCCGCATGTACTTCCTGGTCTTCCACGGCAAGGAACGCTGGATGGAGAAGAAGGACGATCATCACGATCACGGCCATGACGATCACGACCATCACCATGGTCTGGGTCCGAACGACAAGCCGCACGAGTCCCCGTGGGTGGTGACCCTGCCGCTGGTGCTGCTGGCGATTCCGTCGGTGCTGGTCGGTTACTTCGCGATCGAGCCGCTGCTGTACGGCGACTTCTTCAAGGGCGTGATCGCCGTCAACCACGAACTGCATCCGGCGATGGAAGAGATCGCCCGCGAGTTCCACGGCGCCGCCGCCATGGGCGTGCATTCCTTGAGCACGCTGCCGCTGTGGCTGGCCTTGGCCGGCGTGGCCACCGCCTGGTTCTTCTACATGAAGGCGCCGCAGATTCCGGCCGCCATCAAGCAGAAGTTCAGCCTGGTGAACAAGATCCTGGAGAACAAGTACTACCTGGACGAGATCTATTTCGCCGTGTTCGCCAAGGGCTCGCGCGCTCTGGGCACCTTCTTCTGGAAGGTGGGCGACATGTTGCTGATCGACGGCCTGTTGGTGAATGGCACCGCCAAGCTGGTGGCGACTTTCTCCGGCTTCATCCGCCGCGCTCAGACCGGTTTCATCTACAGCTACGCCACCGCGATGATCATCGGGGTGCTGGCGCTGATGACGATGTGGTTCTGGCAACTGATCTGGCGTTGAGCCCGGGCTCCGGGATTGGAATAACAACTTGGGTTTGACTATGTTCACAAATCTATTGTCTCTGGTGATCTGGACCCCTATCGCGGCCGGGTTGCTGGTGCTGGCTACGGGGGGCGATCAGCGCGCGTCGCTGGCGCGCTGGCTGGCCGCGGCGGGAGCCCTGGCGGGCTTCCTGCTGTCGCTGCCGCTGTTCACCGAGTTCAACAACCTCAGCGGCGGCATGCAGTTCGTCGAGATGAAGCCGTGGATCGAATCCCTCGGCATCAACTATCACCTGGGCGTGGACGGCATCTCGATGCTGTTCGTAGTGCTCAACAGCTTCACCACCTTGCTGGTGGTGGTGGCCGGCTGGCAGGTGATCCAGAAGCGCGTGTCGCAGTACATGGCCGCCTTCCTGATCATGTCCGGCCTGATCAACGGCGCCTTCGCCGCGCTGGACGCCATCCTGTTCTATGTCTTCTTCGAAGGCATGCTGATTCCGATGTATCTGATCATCGGCGTCTGGGGCGGCCCGCGTCGCGTGTACGCGTCGATCAAGTTCTTCCTCTACACCTTGCTCGGCTCGCTGCTGATGCTGGTGGCCTTGATCTACCTGTACTTCCAGGCCGGCAAGTCCTTCGACATCCAGGCTTTCCACGACATCGCCAAGATCCCGCTGACGGTGCAGATTCTGCTGTTCGTCGCCTTCTTCCTGTCCTTTGCGGTGAAGGTGCCGATGTGGCCGGTGCACACCTGGCTGCCGGACGCCCACGTGGAAGCGCCGACCGGCGGCTCCATGGTGCTGGCCGCGATCACGCTGAAGATCGGCGCTTACGGCTTCCTGCGGTTCGTGCTGCCCATCCTGCCTGACGCCGCGCGCGAGCTGTCCGGCGTGATGGTGGCGCTGTCGCTGGTGGCGGTGGTCTACATCGGCCTGGTGGCGCTGGTGCAGTCCGACATGAAAAAGCTGGTGGCTTATTCCTCCATCTCGCACATGGGCTTCGTCACCCTGGGCCTGTTCCTGTTCACCGGTTCCGAACTGAACCAGTGGGCGGTTGAAGGTGCGCTGGTGCAGATGGTGTCCCACGGCTTCGTCTCCGCCGCGATGTTCTTCTGCATCGGCGTGATGTACGACCGCGTGCACAGCCGCAACATCGCCGACTACGGCGGCGTGGCCAACAAGATGCCCATCTTCGCCGCCTTCATGATGCTGTTCGCGATGGCCAACTCCGGCCTGCCGGCCACCTCCGGCTTCGTCGGCGAGTTCATGGTGATCATGGGCGCGGTGCAAGTGAACTTCTGGTACGCGGTATTGGCCGCCACCACGCTGATCTTCGGCGCCGCTTACACCTTGTGGATGTACAAGCGCGTGATCTTCGGCGAGGTGGGCAACAGCCATGTGGCCGAGCTGTCCGACGTCAACAAGCGCGAGTTCCTGGTGCTGGCCATCCTGGCCATCGCGGTGCTGGGCATGGGCCTGTATCCGCAAGCCTTCGTCGAGAAAATGCACCTGTCGGTCAATGACCTGATCCTGCATGTCTCGCAGAGCAAGCTGTAAGCGCGGAAGGAATGGAAACAATGAATTGGGCTGATCTCAACCTGATACCGGCAATTCCCGAGATGTTCCTCGCCGGCGCGATTCTGTTCGTGCTGATGGCGGACCTGTTCGTTTCGGACGAAAAGCGCGGCATCACCCTGGGCCTGACCCTGCTGAGCCTGTTGGGCGCGGCGGTGGCGCAGGTGATGACTTTCACCGCGCAGCCGGTGCTCACCTTCTCCGGCATGTTCGTCGCCGATCCGATGGGCGGCGTGGTCAAGCTGGCCATGTACGCGGTCACCGCCATCGTGCTGATCTACAGCCGGCAGTACACCGCCGACCGTCAGCTGTTCAAGGGCGAGTACTTCTCGCTGGCCCTGTTCGCGCTCTTAGGCATGAACCTGATGGTGTCGGCCTCGCACTTCCTGACCCTGTACATGGGCCTGGAATTGCTGTCGCTGGCCTTGTACTCGCTGATCGCGCTGCAGCGCGATTCCGTGCAGGCCACCGAGGCGGCGATGAAGTACTTCGTGCTGGGCGCGCTGGCCTCCGGCCTGCTGCTCTACGGCATCTCCATGGTTTACGGCGCCACCGGCTCGCTGGAACTGGCGACGGTCGCTAAGTCCATCGCCGCGCACAAGGCCAACGACGTGTTGCTGGTCTTCGGCCTGGTCTTCATCGTGGCCGGCCTGTCCTTCAAGCTGGGCGCGGTGCCGTTCCATATGTGGGTGCCGGACGTTTACCACGGCGCGCCGACTTCGGTGACGCTGATGGTGGGCGCGGCGCCCAAGCTGGCGGCCTTCGTGTTCACGCTGCGCATCCTGGCCCAGGGCCTGGACGCGCTGGTGGCGGACTGGCAGCAGATGCTGGTGATCGTGGCCGCGCTGTCCATGGCCATCGGCAACATCACCGCCATCGTGCAGACCAACATCAAACGGATGCTGGCCTATTCGACGATCTCGCACATGGGCTTCCTGCTCCTGGGCGTACTGGCCGGCACCAAGGTCGGCTACTCGGCGGCGCTGTTCTACGCGCTGAGCTATGTGCTGATGTCGCTGGTCAGCTTCGGCATGCTGCTGGCGCTGTCCCGCGCCGGTTTCGAATGCGAGAAGGTCGACGATCTGAAGGGCCTGAACAGCCGCAACAGCTGGTATGCGCTGCTGATGCTGCTGACCATGTTCTCCATGGCGGGCATCCCGCCGCTGGTGGGCTTCTACGCCAAGTTCGCGGTGATCAAGGCCATCGTCGACATCGGCATGATCAAGCTGGCCATCTTCGCGGTGCTGATGTCGGTGATCGGCGCGTTCTACTACCTGCGCGTGGTGAAGGCGATGTACTTCGACGACGCCGAAGACCGCAGCGACATCGTGGTGCGCGGCGACATGAAACTGGTGCTGTCGCTGAACGCGCTGGCCTTGCTCTTCATCGGCCTGCTGCCGGAACGCGCGATGGAGCTGTGCCTGCAAGTCGTGCGTCAATCGCTCACCGTGATTTAAGGCCTGTCCACCATGCAATCCAGCGTCATCGTTTTGCTGATCGTCGCCCTGGCGGCGGCGAACCTGCCGTTCCTGACCCAGAAAGTGGGCGGAGTGTGGAAAGTGGCCAACAAGCATTTTGGCTGGCGCTTTCTGGAATTGACGGCGCTGTATCTGCTGGTGGGCGGTTTCGCCTACCTGCTGGAAAGCCGGCTGATGCCGGTGCAGTCGCAGAACTGGCAGTTCTACGTGACCACCTTGTCCTTATTCCTGGTGTTCGCGTTTCCGGGCTACGTCTATTGCTATTTCTGGCGGCGACGGGCCTAGCCGGGCTGGGCGGACGCAATACGCGGCGCGGACGGGATCTCCCGTCCGCGCTGTTTTTTTGGGGGAAGGGCGCGGCGGCGTAGCGAGGCCCGCGCGATGAGACGAAGGGAGAGGACGGGATGTTGAAAGTGATTGCTCAGGACTTCATTCAGCCGGACCGCGTGGCCGAGGTGATGCCGCTGTATCGCGAACTGGTGGAGAAGACGCGGCAAGAGCCGGATTGCATCGGCTATGAGCTGTTCATCGATCAGAAAGACCCCGGCCATTTCGTCTTCATCGAGACCTGGCCGGACAGGGAGGCGCTGGGTCGGCATTGCCAAACCGAACATTTCCGGCGGCTGGTGCCGCAGATCGACAGCCGGCAGCGACAGGCGGGCACCTTTTTGCTGATGGACGCCTTCGCCGAGGCCGGCAGCTGATTGAAAAAGGCGCCGCGTTGCGGCGCCTTGCTTAGAACGTGTTTACGATCTCGCGAGCAAGAGCGAGACAAGGCGAAAACAGCTGAGAAAGCGGAATGTACAAGCGGTACATGGGCATTTCGAAGCGGGCACTCATCGCACAATGTCTCTACCGACGCGTAGCAGATCGTGAACAGGTTCTTAGTAAAAGCGGGCCTCGCCCTGCGGCCGGCTCTTGAAGCGCTTGTGCAGCCAGAAGTACTGGTCCGGGATTTCGCGGACGCGCTGTTCCAGGAAGGCGTTCATGCGTCGGGTGTCGGCCTCGACGTCTTCGCTCGGGTAGTCGTCCCACGGCGGGTAGAACTCCAGCTCGAAGCGGTCGCCGACGCGGCGGGCGATGGCCGGCACCACCTTGGCGCGCGCCAGCTTGCTGATGCGGGACAGGCCGGTGATGGTGGCGGCCTTGACGCCGAAGAAGTCGACGAAGACCGAGTCGCGCACGCCGAAGTCCTGGTCCGGCAGATAGAGGAAGGGCGCGTGGTCCTTGCGCATCGCCTTGATGATGGGGCGCAGGCCTTCCTGGCGGGACACGATGTAGGCGTTGTCGTAACGCTGGCGGCCCAGATAGATCTGGCGGTCCAGCGCCTCGTTCTTCTGGTGGGAGTAGACGCTGACCAGCGGGATGTGCTGGTTCAGCGAATACACGCACATTTCAAAGCCGATGAAGTGAGGGTAGAACAGAATCACGTCTTCGCCGCGTTCGCGCAGCTCGGTGACGTAGTGCAGGTTCTTGATCTCGACCAGTTTGTCGATGCGCGCGGCCGAACTCCACCAGACCACGCCGTACTCCAGCACCATGCGTATCATGTGCTGGAAATTGCGGCGGATCAGCCGGCGGCGTTCCGCCACCGGCATCTCGGGAAAGCATAGGCGCAGATTGATCATGCCGACGCGGCGGCGGTCGCGCGCCAGACAGTAGGCGACATTGCCCAGGCCGCGGGCCAGCAGGCCGATCGCCCACATCGGCAGCAGGCGGATGAGCCAAAGCAGGGCAAAAGCGAATTTCATAGATTTCCTTGTTGGGATGCTCGACAAACAGACTGCGCGGCTCGATAGCTGCGTTGCTCCGTGCGCGCTCCCTCGCTGTACTGTTTGTACTATCTCGGTCGCTGTGCGCCAATGTCCAACGGGGGCGCCTTGCTCTCAAGCCGCTCGTGACGGTTTGTCTTGGATCCCTGTTATTGCGCGTCCGGCCGGCTGACGCCGGGCGGACATTTATAGCGGTTATAGCTCCACAGGTATTGGCTGGGGAAGCGGCGGATCAGCGCTTCCACCTGGGCGTTGAGCTGGGCGGCGTCCTGTTCCTTGTCGCCGCTGAAGGCTTGCGCCGGCGGTTCGATGTGGACGCGGAAGCCCTGGCCGCCCGGCAGGCGCTCGCCGACGAAGAACAAGGTCTCCACGCCGCTGATCTGCGCCAGACGCGGCACCAGGGTCATGGTGTAGGCCGGGCGTTCGAAGAACGGCGCCCACACGCCCTCGCCGTTGCCGGGCACCTGGTCCGGCAGGATGATGGTGGCCTCGCCGGACTTCAGCGCCTTCATCAGCACGCGCACGCCGGCGCCGGTGGCCGGCGCGGTCTTGCCCTTGCCGCGGGCGCGGCCGGCCTGCATCACCGGTTCCAGCCAAGCCATCTTGGGAGGGCGGTACATCGCGGTCAGCGGAAACGGCAGCCGTGAGCTGATGTAGCGGCCGGCGATGTCGTAGCTGCCCAGATGCGGGGTGACGAAGACGATGCCGTGGCCCTTGGCCAGCGCCGCCTCGACGTGCTCCCAGCCGGAGCAGGATTGGACCATGGCGGCGATGTCGTCCGGCTCGCGGCACCAGGCGATGGCCAGTTCCAGCGCGCCCTTGCCGGTTTCCGCGGCGCTTTGTTTGACTAAACGCGGTAAAAGCTGATAATTTCCACAGATTTTACTAGAACTTAGGTTCTCCCGGAGCCGTGCTCTGTAGCGGGGGGACGCATGATAAGTCAGTCGTCCAAGAACGGCACCTAGGCCTTGTAGCCAGGATAAAGGCAGGTGCGCCAGGAAAGACAGCAATAAATGGACTAGCTTAGACATATGAAGCTCAGTCTTGGTCTTAAAGCGACCTATTTTATCATCACAAGGTTTTGCATTTTTCGGGAACGAATAATAAATGAGCGAATATCTGTTTACATCTGAGTCGGTGTCGGAAGGACACCCGGACAAAGTCGCCGATCAGATCTCCGACGCCATCCTCGACGCCATCTTGCGCGAGGACAAGCACGCGCGCGTCGCCGCCGAGACCCTGGTGAACACCGGCCTGGTGGTGTTGGCCGGCGAAATCACCACCAGCGCCAATATCGATTACATCAAGATCGCCCGCGAAACCATCAAGCGCATCGGTTACGACGATTCCGCGCTGGGCTTCGATTTCCGCGGTTGCGCGGTGATGGCTTGCTACGACAAGCAGTCGCAGGACATCGCCCAGGGCGTCAACGAAGGCGAAGGCCTGGATCTGAACCAGGGCGCCGGCGACCAGGGCCTGATGTTCGGCTACGCCTGCGACGAAACCCCGACGCTGATGCCGTTCCCGATCTACTACGCGCATCGTCTGGTGCAGCGTCAGGCCGAGTTGCGCAAGGACGGCCGCCTGCCGTGGCTGCGCCCGGACGCCAAGAGCCAGATCACTTGCGTCTACGACGGCGCCACCGGTCTGCCCAAGCGCATCGACACCGTGGTGCTGTCCACCCAGCATACCCCGGAGATCGATCACAAGACGCTGACCGAGGCGGTGATCGAGGACATCATCAAGCCGGTGCTGCCGCCGGATATGATCACGCCGGAAACCAAATTCCTGATCAACCCGACCGGCCGCTTCGTGATTGGCGGCCCGATGGGCGATTGCGGTCTGACCGGCCGCAAGATCATCGTCGACACCTACGGCGGCGCGGCGCCGCACGGCGGCGGCGCTTTCTCCGGCAAGGATCCGTCCAAAGTGGACCGTTCCGCCGCCTACGCCGGCCGCTACGTGGCGAAGAACATCGTCGCCGCCGGCCTGGCGCGCCAGTGCCAGATCCAGGTTTCCTACGCCATCGGCGTGGCCGAGCCGACCTCGATTGCGGTGGACACCTTCGGCACCAACTCGATTCCGAACGAGAAGATCGTCGAGCTGGTGAAAAAGCATTTCGATCTGCGCCCGAAAGGCATCATCCAGATGCTGGACCTGCTGCGCCCGATCTACAGCAAGACCGCCGCTTACGGCCACTTTGGCCGCGAAGAGCCGGAATTCAGCTGGGAGCGCACCGACAAGGTGGAAGCGCTGCGCGCCGACGCCGGTCTGTAAACCGCGCTCGGCTTCGCGCCAAGAAACGCCTGTCCACGGACAGGCGTTTTTTGTGTCTTGTTAGAGGGCTGCGCTCAGGCGGCAGGCGTTCTTGCCGCCGGCCTTGACCGCGTACAAAGCCCGGTCCGCGGCCTGGTACAGGGCGGCCGGGCTGTCCGCGTGCACGGGGAAGGCGGCCAGACCGCAGGAGAAGGTGGCGCAGAAACTGTCGTCGCCGGCGCCGTGGGGCTGACGGGCGAAGGCTTGCCGCCAGCGCTCGGCGCGTTCCCAGGCCTGGGACGGCGAGCAGCCGGGCATCAGCACCAGAAACTCCTCCCCGCCCAGGCGGCAGAGGATGTCGTCGCCTCGGCCGTCTTCGGCCAGCAGCGCGGACAGGCGGCGCAAGACCTCGTCGCCGAAGTAATGACCGAAGCTGTCGTTGATGCGCTTGAAATCGTCCAGATCGATCAGCGCGATGCTGAGCGGCGCGCTCTCGCTGCGCGCGCGGCTCAGTTCGCGGGCGAAGGTGTCGTCCAGATAGCGGCGGTTGTACAAACCGGTCAGCGGATCGCGCAAGGCCTGCTCGCGCAGCGCCGCCTGCAGCGCTTCGATTTCGGCGATGCGCAGGGCCAAAGTCTGATTGGCGCCGCGCAGCGCCTCCTCGGCCCGGCGCCGCTCGGTGATGTCGCGGGCCACCAGCATGCGGCTGGAGTGAGGCTGAGGCTGCTGGGCGATCGGATACACGCGCAGGTCCAGGATGCGCGCGCCGTCTTGCAAGGACAGCTCCAGGGATTGCTCCCGGCCGCGCAGGATCTGCTCTCGCGGCCAGTCCGCCGGCAAGGGCTGGCCCAGCAATTGACGGCCGGGCCGGCCCAGCAGCCGCGCGGCGGCCGGATTGAGGTCCAGGATGCGCAGCTCGTCGTCCACCACCAGCACCCCGTCGCCCATGGCTTCGAAGGAGCGCGCGCGCGCCACCGGCACTAGATAGAGCAGGCGCAGGTAGAGCAGGTCCAGCGCGAACACCAGGCCGGTGACGGTGAAGGCGAGCGGCGTCGGATCCAGGCCCTGCAAGGGCATGGCGCCGCTCAGGTAGAGGATGTTGCCCAGCCAGGGCGCGCAGGCGCTGGCCATCAGCACGATGGATTGTCCGCGGAAGTGGGCCGGGTAGTAATGCAGCGCGCGGATCAGCATCAGCGAGCCGATCAGCATCATCAGGTAGGAATAGCCGGCGACGCCGATCCAGAACGCCGGGCCGTGCCCGTAGATCAGCAGATTGTAGCCGGAGGGGCTGGGCCGGTAGCCGGTCCACACCAATTGGTGGCTTTCGTTGCTGAGCGCCAGCAGCAGGCAGAGCAAGGGTAGGGCGAACAGCGCCGCCAGCCAGCGCCGGCTCAGCTGGATGCGGTTATAGTCCAGCGCCAGCAGCAGGAAGAGCACCGGTGTGCTCAGCGTGCCCAGGTATTCCAGCTTGGACCAGGCGATCTTGGCGGACAGGCTGGCGGCGGACAGCTCGCACATCGCGCCGGCGGCCCAGAACGCCACCGAACTCATCAGCAGCGCCAGCCAGCGCACCCCGGGAAACTGGCGGCGATACCAGGCGATGGCGGCGATGGCGGTGGAAATCAGCGCGGCGATCCCGGACAGGGCGGCCAGCGGGGTGAAGTCGAAAGTCATGGGGCGAGGATGAATCGGCAAGCGGCTAGTGTATCTTCTTGGCATGCAGACTCCTACCTTTTCCGAGCGGCATAGGTATAATCGAAACGTCGCCGTCCGCGTATCCACGCCGCCGGCGGCCGGTCGGCCCGAGGGGCGCTGCGAGGATGATCCATCCCCAGGCTCGGGCCGCTCCCGTTTCAACGGCGCTCACCTGATCAAAACCGTGCCGGGCACGGGAGCGGGTGAGCCGCATCCTGGCCGGCTGCGTGAACTAAGGAATGCTCGCGATGGCTGATTTCACCGATTTTCATGTTGCCGATATCAATCTGTCCGCCTGGGGCCGCAAGGAACTGGCGATTGCCGAAACAGAAATGCCGGGCCTGATGGCCTTGCGCGACGAGCACCGGCACAGCCAGCCGCTGCGCGGCGCGCGCATCGCCGGCAGTCTGCACATGACGATCCAGACCGGGGTCTTGATCGAGACCCTGGTGGCGCTGGGCGCGGAAGTGCGCTGGGCCTCTTGCAATATCTTCTCCACCCAGGACCACGCCGCCGCCGCCATCGCCGCGGCCGGCATCCCGGTATTCGCCTTCAAGGGCGAGAGCCTGGACGAGTACTGGGAGTTCAGTCACAAAATCTTCGAATGGCCGGAGCAGGAGCCCGCCAATATGATTCTGGACGACGGCGGCGACGCCACCTTGCTGCTGATGCTGGGCAGCAAGGCGGAAAGCGATCGCGGCGCGATCAGCCACCCGTCCAACGAGGAAGAGACCGCGCTGTTCGCCGCCATCGCCCGTTATCTGGAAAAAGACCCGCAGTGGTATTCCAAGCGGCTCAAGCACATCAAGGGCGTGACCGAGGAAACCACCACCGGCGTGCACCGGCTCTATCAGCTGGAGAAGGAGGGGCGTTTGCCGTTCCCGGCCTTCAACGTCAACGACTCGGTGACCAAGTCCAAGTTCGACAACCTCTACGGCTGCCGTGAATCGCTGGTGGACGGCATCAAGCGCGCCACCGACGTGATGGTGGCCGGCAAGGTGGCGGTGGTGCTGGGCTACGGCGACGTGGGCAAGGGCTGCGCGCAGAGCTTGCGCGGCCTGGGCGCCACGGTGTGGGTGACCGAGGTGGACCCGATCTGCGCATTGCAGGCGGCGATGGAAGGCTATCGCGTGGTGCGTATGGACGAAGTGGCCGACCAGGCCGACATCTTCGTCACCGCCACCGGCAATGTCGGCGTGATCACCCACGAACATATGAAGAAGATGCGCAACAACGCCATCGTCTGCAATATCGGCCATTTCGACAGCGAGATCGAAGTCGCCAGCCTGCGCCAGTACCAGTGGGACAATATCAAGCCGCAGGTGGACCACATCATTTTCCCTGACGGCAAGCGAGTGATCCTGTTGGCCGAGGGCCGGCTGGTCAACCTGGGTTGCGCCACCGGCCACCCCAGCTTCGTGATGTCCAACTCCTTCACCAACCAGGTGCTGGCTCAGGTGGAAATCTTCGCCAACGGCCTGCAATACGGCAAACAGGTGTATGTCTTGCCCAAGCATCTGGACGAGAAGGTGGCGCGCCTGCACTTGGGCCGCATCGGCGCCAGGCTGACCGAGCTGTCCGACGAACAGGCCGCCTACATCAGCGTGCCCAAGCAAGGTCCATATAAGCCGGATCACTATCGTTATTGATTTTTATAACGATAGAAAAACGGACAGGGCTATTAGAATGGTGCTGTCCGTTTTTTCTTGTCCGCTGTTGCGGATCGCGGCCAACCTATAAAAACAAAGGAGTCTCCCGCAGGAGATACAGAGAGATCATGACAGCACAGAGCCGAACCTTCAGTTTCGAATTCTTTCCGCCCAAGACGCCGGAAGGCATCGCCAAGCTGCGCACCACGCGCCAGCAGCTGGCCCAGTTCAAGCCGCAGTTCTTTTCCGTCACCTTCGGCGCCGGCGGCACCACCCGCGACGGCACGCTGGCGACGGTGCTGGAAATCCGCAGCGAAGGCCACGCCGCCGCGCCGCACCTGTCCTGCATCGGCTCCACCCGCGAGAATATCGGCGCCATCCTCAAGGAATACCGCAACAACGGCATCCGCCACATCGTCGCGCTGCGCGGCGACATCCCGTCCGGCATGGTGGCGGCCGGCGAATTCCGCTACGCCAACGAGTTGGTCGAATTCATTCGCGCCGAGCACGGTGACCATTTCCACATCGAGGTGGCCGCCTATCCGGAGTTCCATCCGCAGGCGCGCTCGGCCGAGGACGACATCGGCAACTTTGTGCGCAAGGTCCACGCCGGAGCCAATTCGGCGATGACCCAGTACTTTTTCAACGCCGACGCCTATTTCCGCTTCGTCGACGAGGTTCAGGGCCGGGGAGTGAATATTCCCATCGTGCCGGGCATCATGCCGATCTCCAATTTCGGGCAACTGTGTCGTTTTTCCGACATGTGCGGCGCGGAAGTGCCGCGTTGGCTGCGCCAGCGCATGCAGGCCTATTACGACGACAGCGCGTCCATCCGCGCGCTGGGCCTGGACGTGGTGACCGAGTTGTGCGATCGCTTATTGCAGCACGGCGCGCCGGGTCTGCACTTCTACACGCTGAATCAGGCCGGCTTGGTGTCCACCATTTGGCAGCGGCTAGGTTTGTGAATCGGGACGCGTTCCCATGCAAAACGGCCCGGTATTCCGGGCCGTTCTTTTTCAAATCCGTATGCGGCTCGGGGCCGCGCCGCCTTAAAGACCACGCAGCTGGCCGAGCGGCAGCGAGGTGGTCCGCTTGATCTCCTTGAGCACGAAGCTGGACTTCACATCCGCGACACCGGGGTGTTGCAATAGCTCGTCCATCACGAAGCGCGAAAAGTGCTCCATGTCCTCGAAGTACACCTGCAGCAGATAATCCATCTCGCCGGTCATCGCAAAGCAATTGATGACCTCCTGCCAGCTTTGCACCGATTCGATGAAGCTTTGCAGATGCGCGTTGCCGCGTTTCTCCAGCGTGACCCTGACCCAGGCTTGCAGGCCCAGGCCGATGCGGGCCGGGTCCAGCAGCGCCACGTATTGGCGGATCACGCCGGATTCCTCCAGCTGCTTTAGGCGACGCAGGCAAGGGGATGGAGACAGGGCCACCCGTTCTGCTAATTCCACATTGGTTAAGCGGCCGTCGTGTTGCAGTTCGGCCAGAATACGCAAGTCTGTCTTATCTAATGTAAGACTTGGCATGTTTTCTCCTAAAATAGGCAAAATATTAGTGTTTTATACTTAGTTATTACTGGTTTCTTGGTATTTAGCAAGAAAATTGCCCCGTAGTTTCCATAGAATAAAAAGCCTAAAAACGCATTCTACACACGGCGCTAAAAAAGCACCGGGGTTTGTCGAGTGAATAAGACGGCGGAGATAAGATTCACATTCTGAGGAGAAGCTTGTCGTTCGTCGCGGCAAGTCAAACCAGCGCGCGGCAAGCGCCTTTCTCCTCATTCAGTCTTTTCCCTTCCGACTTTTCCACGCGAAGCCAAATGCGTTGCACAGGGCTTTTTACAACATGTCATGACAAGACTATCACAAGACATGTCATCAAAAGCTACTGTTACTTGTTTATAAACAAGCTTGTTGCGCGGAATACCAGATCAAGTCGCCGGTTCAGAGCGGCGCCACGCTCCGCTCGCCGCCCAGCGGCCGCACACTCATCTACAACAGGAGAAACAGATGAAAATGGAAACCATACTGCAAAACCCCCTGGCCACCGACGGCTTTGAATTTGTCGAATACACCGCGCCCAGCGCCGAAGGCCTGGCCAAGCTGAAGGCCTTGTTTCTGTCGCTGGGTTTCAGCGAAGTGGCGCGCCACCGCAGCAAGAACGTCAGCCTGTTCCGCCAGGGCGACATCAATTTCATCTTGAACGGCGAGTCGTCGCAGCCGGCCAACGATTTCGGCCACGAGCACGGCCCGTCGGCTTGTGCGATGGCGTGGCGCGTCAAAGACGCGGCCAAGGCCTATGAATACGCGCTGGCCCACGGCGCCAAGAAATACGAGCGCCCGATCGGCTTTATGGAGCTGAATATTCCGGCGGTGGAGGGGATTGGCGGCTCGGCACTGTATTTCGTCGATCGCTACGGTCCGGAACACAGCATCTACGATGTGGACTTCCAGCCGCTGGACGGCGTAGACCAGCATCCGCAAGGCGTGGGCCTGTATGAGATCGATCACCTGACCCACAATGTGTTCCGCGGCAATATGGCCAAGTGGGCGGGCTTCTACACCGATATCGCCAACTTCCGCGAAATCCGTTACTTCGACATCGAGGGCAAGCTCACCGGCCTGGTGTCCCAGGCGATGACCAGCCCCTGCGGCAAAATCCGCATCCCGATCAACGAATCCTCCGACGACAAGAGCCAGATCGAGGAATTCCTGCGCGAATACCATGGCGAGGGCATCCAGCACATCGCGCTGACCACCCGCGACATCTACCGCACCGTGGAAACGCTGAAAGCCGCCGGCACCCGCTTCCTCGACACTCCGGACACCTATTATGAAAAAGTGGACGAGCGGGTGCCGGGCCATGGCGAAGACCTGGCGCGTCTGCACAAAAACCACATCCTGGTGGACGGCGCGCCGGTGGACGGCGCCGGCATCCTGTTGCAGATATTCACCGAGACCGTGATCGGGCCGATCTTCTTCGAGATCATCCAGCGCAAGGGCAACGAGGGCTTTGGCGAGGGCAACTTCCGCGCCCTGTTCGAGTCGATCGAAGAGGACCAGATCCGCCGCGGCGTCATCTAAAGCCCGCAGTTCATCGATGCCATCCCGCCGCCCAGGCGGCGGGATTGAAGGACACACCATGCGTAAATGGATTCAGTACCCCCACCGCGAAGGCACCGTCTCGCGCCAGGCCCACGCCGATTTCCCGGACACGGCCATCTATGAGCGCGAAGTGGGCCGCAGCGGTTTTTTCGGTCCCGCCACTCATTTGCACCACAAGCATCCGCCCACCGGCTGGAGCGCCTGGGAAGGCCCGTTGCGCCCGCGCGCCTTTGATCTGAACGAACTGCCCAAGAACGTCGCCGCGCCCTGGGCCGCGCCGCTGGTGCTGCACAACGCTCAATGCAAGCTGCGCATCTGGAGCGTGGATCAGGCGATGACCCAGCTGTTCCGCAACGGCGACGGCGACGACATGCTGTTCATCCACGCCGGCAGCGGCGAGCTGTTCTGCGATTACGGCCACCTGAGCTACCGCGACGGCGACTACATCCTGATGCCGCGCTCCACCAGCTGGCGCATTGAACCGGCCGCGCCCACCACCATGTTGCTGATCGAGGCCAGCAACGGCGCCTACCAATTGCCGGACAAGGGCCTGGTGGGACCGCACGCCATCTTCGACGAGGCGATGCTGGACGTGCCGTCCATCGACGACGCCTTCCGCGCGCAGCAGACCGAGGACGAGTGGCAAGTGGTGATCAAGCGCCGCGGCGCGCTGTCCACCGTGACTTACCCGTTCAATCCGCTGGACGCGATAGGCTGGCACGGCAACCACTCCGTCGCCCGCATCAACTGGCGCGACATCCGGCCGCTGATGAGCCATCGCTACCATCTGCCGCCGTCGGCGCACACTACCTTCGTCGCCGACGGCTTTGTGATCTGCACCTTCGTGCCGCGGCCGATCGAATCCGATCCCGGCGCTTTGAAGGTCCCGTTCTATCACAACAACGACGATTACGACGAAGTGATCTTCTATCACGCCGGCGACTTCTTCAGCCGCGACAACATCAAGCCGGGCATGCTGACCTTCCACCCGGCGGGCTTCACTCACGGGCCGCATCCCAAGGCCTTCGCCAAGGCGATGACGGAGCCCAAGACCTTCACCGACGAAGTGGCGGTGATGATAGACACGCGGGACGCCTTGGAGCAGGGGCCGCAGATGCCGGCGGTGGAGTGGACCCAGTATGTGGACAGCTGGAAACCCAAGCCCTGATTGTTTGAGTTCATTTCTACTGCGCAGGCTGATCTCGAAACTGTGATGCTTGCGGTACCATTTGTACCGCTGCGCTTCTCGTTTCGACCTCAGCCCGCTCGCGACGAAATGCTCCTCAAACGAAGCTTTCATGTCATACCCGTATCACTGGAATTTCAGCTGCCCAGCTGCAGAAAGAATAGAAGATGAAACTCGCCACATATCAGAATCAAACCCGCGACGGCCAGTTGTTGGTCGTCAGCCGCGACCTGTCCCGCGCGGTGGCGGTGCCGCAGATCGCCGCCAGTCTGCAACAGGCGCTGGACGGCTGGGACGCGCTGGCGCCGCGGCTGCAGGAAGTCTACGCCGCGCTGAACGCGGGCGAGGTGCCGGGCGCTTTCCCGTTCGAGCCGCAGCGCTGCCACAGCCCGCTGCCGCGCGCCTATCAATGGGCGGACGGCAGCGCCTATCTGAACCATGTCGAACTGGTGCGCAAGGCGCGTGGGGCCGAGGTGCCGGCCAGCTTTTACCATGATCCGCTGATGTACCAGGGCGGCTCCGACGCCTTCCTGCCGCCGCTGGCGCCGATTCCGCTGCGCGACGAGGCCTGGGGCCTGGACTTCGAGGGCGAGGTGGCGGTGATCACCGGCGACGTGCCGCTGGGCGCGGACGCCGACGCCTGCGCGGGCCAGATCCGTCTGCTGATGCTGGTCAACGACGTCAGCCTGCGCAATCTGATCCCCAACGAGCTGGCCAAGGGCTTCGGCTTCTTCCAGAGCAAGCCGGCCACGGCTTTCTCGCCGGTGGCGGTGAGTCCGGACGAACTGGGCGCCGCCTGGCGCGACGGCAAGGCGCACCTGCCGCTGCTGGTGGAATACAACGGCGCGCCTTACGGCCGTCCCAACGCCGGCGTGGAAATGCAGTTCAGCTTCCCGCAACTGGTGGCGCACGTGGCCAAGACCCGCGAGCTGGCCGCCGGCTCCATCATCGGCTCCGGCACCGTGTCCAATCATGACCGCAGCGTCGGCTCCTGCTGCCTGGCGGAACAGCGGATGATAGAAACCATCGAGAACGGCGCGCCGACGACTCCGTTCATGAAAGTGGGCGACCGCGTGCGCATCGAGATGAAGGACGCCGCCGGCGCCAGCGTCTTCGGCGCCATCGAGCAGACGGTGGTGAAACATGGTTGAGCGCGTGCTCTACGGTTATTTCCGTTCCAGCGCCGCTTACCGGGTGCGCATCGCGCTGAATCTCAAGGGGCTGGATTACCGCTATCAAGCGGTCAATCTGCTCAAGGGCGAGCAGCGCAGCCCCGAGTATCTGGCCATCAATCCGCAGGGCTTGGTGCCGTTGCTGGACGACGGCGGGGTCAAGATCGCGCAGTCCCTGGCCATTTGCGAATACCTGGACGAGGCCTATCCGGATGCGCCGCGGCTGTTGCCGTCCGCTCCGGCGGCTCGGGCGCGGGTTCGCGCGCTGGCCCTGGCCATCGCCGCCGACATCCATCCCTTGCAGAACACTCGAGTCGGCAAGTATCTGCAGACCGAGTACGGCAAGGACGAAGAGGGCAAGGCGGCGTGGATATGGCACTGGATTCGCACCGGCTTCGACGCGCTGGAGCAAGCGCTGGCGGAATCGCCCAGCCGTTACGCGGCGGGCGAGCAGCCGACGCTGGCCGATGTCTGCCTATTGCCGCAGGTGTTCAGCGCCCGGCGTTTCGGCCTGGACCTGAGCGCGTATCCGCACATCGTCCGCGTTGCGGACGCGCTGGAGCAACTGCCGGCTTTCGCCGACGCGCATCCATCCCGTCAGCCGGACGCGATCTAAGTCTTTGATCCGGCGGGCCGGTCGTTTCAGACGGCCCGCCCGCCTGCTTTTCCCGCGCCGCCGCGGTTCGTTTTTTTGCAATTATTCCTTGACTCTGAATTCGTCCTCTGATTAAATGCGTGGCTCTGACGGCGCGACAGCGCAGCAGTGATGGCCAGTTAGCTCAGTTGGTAGAGCAGCGGATTGAAAATCCGCGTGTCCGTGGTTCGATTCCGCGACTGGCCACCATCACCGCCTTAGCTTCAGCACCCGTCGGCCAGTTAGCTCAGTTGGTAGAGCAGCGGATTGAAAATCCGCGTGTCCGTGGTTCGATTCCGCGACTGGCCACCAGATACCTGAAAAGCCGAACTCGATGAGTTCGGCTTTTTGCATTGCGGCTTGCTTTTATCTTTCAATATATGATTAAATATAATATATATTGTTATGTTAAGGAGACGAGCATGAGCCTTCATTACCCTGATTTGAGTGCGGAACTGGGCGAGGAGTTGAGCAAGCTGCGCAAGGAAATCCCGGAAACGATGAAAGGCTTCGGCCAGATGAGCCGGGCCGCTCACGCGGACGGCGCCTTGTCGAACCGGACCAAGGAACTGATCGCGCTGGCCATAGGCATCGCCAACCGCTGCCACGGCTGTCTGGCCTTTCATGCCAAGGCGCTGGTGGAACTGGGCTGCGGCCGCGCCGAATTCATGGAGATGCTGCAAGTGGCCGTCTATATGGGCGGCGGTCCTTCCTTGATGACGGCGGCGGAGGCCTTGCAGGCCTATGAGCAGTTCGGCGGGGAGAGCGCGCCCGGCTGATCCCGGTTCGGACCAGAAAGCGCTCGCTCGCATTGATGGGCAGCGCCGCCGGGCGGGCGTATACTGTGCGCTTCTGTTGTCGCGGGAGTTTGATGGTGTATCACTTCATCGCATCCGATCTGGATGGCACCTTGCTGGACCCCAATCACGCGGTGGACGATTTCACCGCCAGCACCTTGCAGGCCCTGCAGGCGCGCGGCGTCCGTTTCGCCATCGCCACCGGCCGTCATTATCTGGACGTGCAGGGCATACGTCAGGCGCTGGGCATCCGCGCTCACCTGATCACGTCCAACGGCGCGCGGGTGCATGATCCCGACGACAAGCTGGTGCATCGCCAGGATATCGATCCCGTCTTGGTGCGCCGGCTGGCGCAGCCGGAGTTCGCCGCCGGCACGGTGCTGAATTTCTATCTGGACGACGCCTGGCTGATCGACCAACCCTGCCAGTATCTACTCAATTTCCACGCCGATTCCGGCCTGCGCTATCAATTGGCCGATCTGGCCGGGCACGGCGGCGAGGGCGTCGGCAAGGTGCTCTACATCGGCGAGCACGCGTATTTGCTGGAGGTGGAGCGCAAGCTGCATCAGGCCTTCGGCGATGAGCTGTACATTACTTTCTCGGCCGACGATTGCCTGGAGGTGATGGCGCCCGGGGTGTCCAAGGGCCACGCGCTGGAGCTGGTGTTGTCGGATCTGGGCCTGGACAAGGCGCATTGCCTGGCCTTTGGCGACGGTCAGAACGATATCGAACTGCTGCGCACCGCCGGCCACCCGCGGATGATGGGCAACGCCCAGGCGCGGCTGGCCGAGCAACTGCCGGATGTGCCGCGCATCGGCAGCAACCGCGAAGCCGGCGTGGCGCGCCATCTGCGCGAGCTGTTCGCCTTATAGCCGAGACAGGCCCCGCCAATAAAAAACGCCAGCGCTTGCGCTGGCGTTTTTACGTGGTGCGGATCGTTTCGGTTCGCTCAGCCTTGAAGCGCCTGAGCCAGGCCGGCGGCTTGATCGCCGACGATCAAATGCCAGACGCCGGGCGCCACTTCCAGCATCGCCGCCACGCCGGCCGCGCGGGCCGCGTCCTGATTGAGCAGCGAGCCCTGCTTCAGCTCCACGCGCAAGCGGGTATGGGCGATGGCTTCCACCTTGGCCAGATTGGCCGTGCCGCCCAGCGCCTGGCGCAGCGCCGCGGCCTGGCCTTGATCCGCGGCGGGCGTCGGCGTCGCCGCTTGCGCCGCCGGAGCCGGCGCGCTGGCCGGGGCGTCGATTTCGGCGTCCGCGCCCGCGCCGCGCAGATAGATTTCCATATCGGTTTTCAGGTTTTCCGACTGCGGGCCGAAGATGGCCTGGATGCCGTTGCCCACCACCACCACGCCGGACGCGCCCATGCTCTTGAGCTTGGCCTGGTTGACCTTGGCCGGCTCCCGCACCGCGATGCGCAGGCGGGTGATGCAGGCGTCCAGGCTGCTGATGTTGCTGCGGCCGCCAAAGGCCAGAACCAGTTCGCGCGCGCGCGCGTCTTCGCTGACCGCCGCGCCGGCGTCGGCGCTCTCGTCCTCGCGGCCCGGGGTTTTCAGGTTGAACTTGGCGATGACGAAGCGGAACACCCCGTAGTAGATGGCCGCGTAGATCGGGCCGAGGATGAACACGTACCAGGCGTGCTTGGCCTTGTCGCCGATCAGGTTGAACATCAGGAAATCGATGCCGCCCTGGGAGAAGGTGAAGCCCATGTGCATGTCCAGGGTGTTGGCGATGAACTGCGCCGACGCCGCCAGGCAGGCGTGGAGGAGGTAGAGCACCGGCGCCACGAACAGGAAGGAGAATTCGATGGGCTCGGTGATGCCGGTCAAAAAGGAGGTCAGCGCGGCGGAAATCATGATGCCGCCCACCTTGACGCGGTTCTCCGGCTTGGCCGAATGCCAGATGGCGATGGCCGCGGCCGGCAGGCCGAACATCTTGAACAGGAAGGCGCCGGACAGGATGCCCGCGGTCGGATCGCCGGCGAAGAAGCGGTTGATGTCGCCGTGTATCATCTTGCCGCTGATCGCGTCCGGGAAGGCGCCGATTTCAAAGAAGAAGGGCACGTTCCAGATATGGTGCAGGCCGAAGGGCAGCAGCAGCCGTTCTACGAGGCCGTAGACGGTGGCGGCGGTGCGCGGATCGCTGACCGCGGCCCACTGCGAGAAGCTCTTGATGCCGTTGCCTATCGGCGGCCAGATGAAGGACAGCGCCACGCCCAGCGCGATGGCGCTGATGGCGGTGATGATGGGCACGAAGCGCTTGCCGGCGAAGAAGCCCAGGTATTCGGGCAGCTTGATCCGGTAGAAGCGGTTGAACATATAGGCCGCCAGGCCGCCGGCGAGAATGCCGCCGAACACGCCGGTCTGGATGGACGGCAGGCCCATGATGGTGTCGGGCTTGACCCCCATCAGGCCGGCCATCACCCCCAGGGTGACGGTGGTGACCAGGTGGCCGATCACGGCGGCGATCGCCGCCACGCCGTCGTTTTCGGTAAAGCCCAGCGCCACGCCGACGGCGAAGATCAGCGGCAGATTGCCGAAGATCACGTCGCCGGAGTTCTTCATCAGCGACAGGATGGCCAGCGCGACGGTGTTCTGGGTGTGGAAATCGGTGGCGCCTATGCCCAGCAGCAGGCCGGCCACCGGCAGCACGGCCACCGGCAGCATCAGCGCTTTGCCGATCTTTTGCAGAAATGCGAATGATTGACTAAACATGGTGGTTCATTCCTTGCTCAACAGCGTAGGAAATAGCGGGCGGCGCATTCGCCGCCCTACATCGCTCCGGATGGCCGGAGAGTCTCGTTTATCGGGCTTGCGCGTTCAGGTGTTCGCGGACTTCGCTCGCCGTGGACAGGGCCAGCGCTTGCTGCGCCAGAGCCTCGCACTCCGCCGCGCTCCAGCGCGACAGCGTGGCCTTGACCGCGGCCAGCGCCGGCGTGCTGACCGACAGCTCGCTGACCCCCATGCCCACCAGCAGCGGCGCGGCGCGCTCGTCGGAGGCGAGGCCGCCGCAGATGCCCACCCACTTGCCGTGGGCGCGGGCGCCGTCGCAAGTCATCGCGATCATCGCCAGCACCGCCGGGTGCAGCGCGTCGGCCTGCTTGGCCAACTGCGGGTGGCCGCGGTCCATCGCCAGCACGTACTGGGTCAGGTCGTTGGTGCCGATGGAGAAGAAGTCCACTTCCGGGGCGAAGCGCGCGGCCATGACGGCGGCGGACGGCACTTCCACCATGATGCCCACCTTGACGTCATGCTGGCCGCTGGCGGCCTGCTCTTCGGCCAGTACGGCCTTGGCGGCGCGCAGTTCGTCCAGCGAGGCCACCATGGGGAACATGATGTGCAAGCGGGTCAGCGGCGCGGCTTGCAGGATGGCGCGCAACTGGGTGCGCAGCAGGTCCGGGCGCTCCAGGCTGACGCGGATGCCGCGCAGGCCGAGGAAGGGGTTGTCCTCCTTGGGCAGCGGCAGGTAGGACAGCGGCTTGTCGCCGCCCACGTCCAGGGTGCGCACCACCAGCGGGCGCTCCTTGCCCAGCGCGCGGGCCACCGCGCAGTATTCCTCCGCCTGTTCCTGCTCGCTGGGCGGGGTGTCGCGGTTGTCGAACAGAAACTCCGAACGCAGCAGGCCCACGCCCTCGGCGCCCTTGGCCACCGCTTCGCGCGCGTCGGCGGCGTTGCGGATATTGACCACCACTTCGATGCGGACGCCGTCGCTGGTGCGGGCTTCCCGCTGCGACATCGCCGCCTCGGCGGCGCGGCGCTCCGCGATCTGCGCGATCTCCGCCTCGGCGGTGGCCAGCTGTTCGGCGTTCGGCGCGATGCGCAGCGTGCCGCGGCCGCCGTCGATGATGACTTGTTCGCTATCGGGCAGGGCCAGCGCGGCCTGGGAGATGCCGCAGATCGCCGGGATGCCCAGAGAACGCGCCAGGATGGCCACATGGCTGGTGGCGCCGCCGGTGCGGGTACAGAAGCCCAGCACCTTGTTGGGGTCCAGCGCGGCGGTGTCGGACGGGGTCAGGTCTTCCGCGATCAGGATGGAGCCGGCAGGCACGTCCAGGCTGGCCTGCTTGACGCCGGCCAGCAGCGCCAGCACGCGGCGGCCCACGTCGCGGATGTCGTTGGCGCGTTCGCGCAGCAGCGCGTTGTCTTGCGCTTCCAGCCGCGCGGAGTAGGAACTGAAGGCGGCGCGCCAGGACCAGGCGGCGGATTTGCCGTCGGCCAGGCCGGCGTAGGTCTGCGCCAGCAGGTCCGGGTCTTGCAGCAGTTCCTGGTGCATGGACAGGATGGCCTGCTTGGCCTTGTCGGTCAGCTGGCTCTTGACCGCGTCGATCTGCTGAGCGGCTTCTTCGGTGGCGCGAGCGAAGTGTTGCTGTTCCAGACTGGCGCCCTGGCCGAATTCCGGCACGTCGAATTCCTGCAGCCGGTGATGATAGACGCGGCCGATGGCCAGGCCGGGAGAGGCGCCGACGCCGACCAGCAGCTCGGCGCTTTCCTGTTGTTGGGCGACGGCGGCGATGGGCGCGGGCGCGGCCGGCGCTTCGTCTTCGGCTTCGCCGCAGCGGTCCAGCAGCAGCTGGGTCAGCTCGGCCAGCGCCTGTTCGGCGTCCGCGCCGACGGCTTCGATGCGCACCTTGTCGCCGTTGCGGGTGGACAAGCCCATCACGCCGACCACGGATTTGGCGTTGGTGGACTGCTCGTCCAGCAGCAGGTGGATGTCGGCCTGGAAGCTTTTCGCCTTGCTGGCGAAGACCGCGGCCGGCCGGGCGTGCAGGCCGGCGGGGTTGGTGATTTCGATTTCCGGGGACAGCAGCTTGGCGCCGCCGGCCGCGGGTGCGGCGGCGGCGGCCGCGCCGGCCAGCTCCAACTCCAGCACCGCGGTCTTGCCGGCCTCGGCCAAGCCGCTGGCGCGGTGCATGGCGCTGACGGTTTCGTCGCCGTTGGTGATGATGATCTGGGTCAGCAGGCTCTGCGCGTTGCGCGCCACCATGTCCAGATTGAAGTCGATCAGCGCCTGGCCGGCGCTGACGCGTTGCCCTTGTTCCACCAGCGGCTGGAAGCCCTGGCCTTTGAGCATCACGGTGTCGATGCCGATGTGCACCATCACTTCCACGCCTTCGGGCGAGGTGATGGTGAGCGCGTGGTGCGCGGAATGGAGGTTGCTGACGACGCCGGACACCGGCGCGAGCAGACTGCAGGAGGTGGGGTCCAGCGAGATGCCGTCTCCCACCATCTTGCCGGCGAACACCGGATCCGGGACGGTGTCCAGGGCGACCAGCCACCCGGAGAGGGGGGCGAGGATCTTCAGTCTTGGCAAGGGTGTGCTCATATGTAACTCCTCAGATCGGGAATTTATCAGTTGTTTTATTACGAGCGTCGGCCTGCTTCTTCATGAGCGGTTCCGCGTGGCGTGCCGGATAGGGTACACCGTACGGAAAGGCCTGTCTTGATTCGATGGCGCTGCGGCATCCATCGCGCGGCAACAGTACAGACGCTTACTGTCCAGCTGGCGATATGATGCCAATATTGTAGTTTAACTACATCGAAATAACGGTGCAGCTTGATGGCAATCAAGAAATTGCGCAAGTAGGAATTCACGTATTTGCACTAGTTCGCGCGGAGACGATGGCGGAGGGACGAGGCGGGCTGCGACGGGGATGGGTTTGGCGTGGAAATGCGAGCGTCTTGGCGACGCGGCCCGCGGCCGGGCGGCTGTTGCATTTTTGTTATGCGCGAAATGAAAAACGGCGGCCTCTCGAGAGGGCCGCCGTCTTGGTGGCGGTCAGGCGCCGTCGTTTCAGGCCTGGCGTTTGTTGTCGCCGAGGAAGAACAGGGCCAGCGAGCCGGCGATCAGGAAGGCCGGGTATTCCCAGCCGCCGCCTTCGTTGGCGAACATCCAGCCGTGGGCGCCGTGCACCAGCACGATGGTGCCGAGCAGCAGCGGGGTCAGCGCCAGCGCCACCCAGCGGGCGAAGAAGCCGGACAGCAGCAGCAGGCCGCCGCCGACTTCGGCCAGGATGGCCAGGTAGCCGACGAAGCCGGGCAGGCCCAGGCTGGCGAAGTAGCCGGCGGTGCCGGCCGGTGTGAACACCAGCAGCTTGAGCAGGCCGTGGGACAGATACATCAGGCCCAGCGACAGGCGCAGGATCAGGGTGCCGAGGGCGGGGTTCTGGAAGCGGTTCATGGTGGGTTCCAATCAAGTTTGCGATGGAGTGCATTTGACCATGTAGAGAAAACTCAATAAATCCGCTATTAATAAAAATATTGTTTACCAATAGGAAATGATCATGGACCGCTTTTCGGAAATCCGCGCCTTCGTCTGCGTGGCGGAGCTGGGCAGTTTCGCCGCCGCCGCCGAGCGGCTGGAGCTGTCGCGGGCGATGGTGACCAAGCTGGTGTCCAGTCTGGAAGGGCGTCTGGGCGTGCGGCTCATGCATCGCACCACGCGGCGTTTGTCGCTGACCGAGGCGGGCGAGACCTATCTGGGGCAGGCCGGCGGCCTGCTGGCCGAGCTTGACGATCTGGACGCGCGTTTATCGCATGGCGCCAGCAGCCCGGTGGGGCGTTTGCGAGTGTCGGCGCCGGTGTCCTTCGGCATGCGTTATCTGGGGCGCGCGGTGGCGGGCTTTCATCTGCAGTACCCGCAGATCGAAGTGGAGCTGAACTTGAACGACAGGCGGGTGGACTTGGTGGAGGAGGGCTTCGATCTGGGGCTGCGGGTGTCGAATCTGTCCGACTCTTCCCTGGTGGCGCGCCGGTTGGCGCGGATACGGGATCTGGTCGTCGCCGCGCCCAGCTATCTGCAACGCTGCGGCACGCCGGCGACGCCGGCGGATCTGGCCGAGCATCAGTGTCTGCTGTACGCGCTGACCGCGCAGCCTAATCTATGGGATTTCACCGCGCCGGACGGCAGCAGCGGCCGGGTCAAGGTCAAGGGCATGCTGCGCGCCAACAACGGCGACATCCTGACGGACGCCGCCGTCCACGGCATGGGGGTGATCTTGCAGCCGCGCTTTCTGGTGGAGCAGGGCCTGGCGGACGGCACGCTGGTGCCGCTGCTCAGCGATTACGACTGGCACTGCCTGGATTTGTCGGCGGTGTACCCGGCGCGGCGGCACGTGCCGGGCAAGGTCCGGGCTTTCGTCGATTACCTACAGCAGTTTTTCCAGTAGCGGCGGCGCGTAACTGATTGGCCGTGGGCTCAAAGCCGACTCATGTCGACCGCGTAAATTTCGGCGTCCTGTGAATGAACGCCGCAGTTGTGATTGATCCGCATGCTGTCGCCCAGGAACTCAAGGCTCAGGCTGTCGCCGGTCTTCTTGAGCAGCGCCAACGCGTTGCCGACGCTGGCCAGCTCTTGCCCCAGCGGCGTCTTGTTGTAGTCAAAGTGGTGGACATGGTCGCTGTCCGCTAGATCCGGCGTTTCCCCCTTGCCGCTGTAGACCATCATCGCGTGATCGAAGTGATCGCGAAGAAAGGCGGCCAGTTCGCGGTTATTGCCGACCGGACGGTCTGGCGGAGCTTGGTCGCCGCATAGCCGTCTATGGGCGTCCACAATGGAGCGCGCGCCGTCGGTCGCCGTCTCCCATTCTCCGTCGCCGTTTTTCACGGTGCCGGCGTGATAGGCGTAAAGCATTCCTGCTTTCAGCGCGTAGACCATGGTGCAGCCGGAGAGCGCGCCGGAGTTGAACAGGCAGCAATCGCCGTCCCGTAGCGCGCCGGTGTCGAACTTCACCCCCACCGTGCCTTGCAGGCCGTTGCCGATTTCGATCAGCCGCAGCGTGTCGCCGAACTGGAATTTATTGTAATAGTTGCCGATCGGCGTGCCGGGAATCAGCTCCTTGGCTTTGGCCTGGCCGCCGTGAGAGTACTTGATGAAGTCGGAGGAGACGGCGTCGCCGCCTTTTTTATCGCCCTCCCGGTCGTGGCGGACGCAGTCGACGACGCCGGCCGGAGCGGAGGCCTGGGCGCCGCCTTCGACGGAAAGCACGCCCTTGCCGATCAGCGGAGCGATGCTGCCGGACAACACTTGCGATTTATCCCGCTCGAACAAGAGCTTTTCTTGCGGCGAGGAGGTGGTGACGGTTTTGTTTTGTCTGACGTCCTGCCTGAAGTTCGCCGTGGGATCGCCGTATTTGGCGTGGTCGTGCACGACGCGGCTTTGGCTGATCAAGGCCTTTTTGGCGTGATAAAGATTGGCTTGCGCGTTTGGGTCCTGGCAGAGCTGCCGGACGAAGGCCTTGGCGCGTTTGGTCTGATCCGGGTGCAGCAGGCTGTGCAGCCGGCTGTTGTACACCACCAGGGCGCCGCTTTTGCTCAGGCCGAATCTCAGGTCTTGGGCTTTGCCCTGCTTGGCCGCCGGCTGTTGAAGCAATTGTTCGTAGATTGTTTTGATGGATATCGGACTCGATATTTTCATCTGCTGTTCCAGGCGGAATAGGGGATGGAGAAGGGCTTTCCCTCGCTGTGGCGCTGGGCCGGCGCGAGGGCGCTGCTTTGGTTTCGGGCCAGGGGTCTGGCCGCGCCGACCATTGCAGCGAAAAAGGCGGGGCCTGTCTTTCAAAAAACGACGACGGGGAGGGGGAGAGCGGAGAGGAGGAAGGCGGCCGCTTAGAGCCTGTTCAAAGTCTCGCGAGCAAGGGCGAGACAAGGCGAAAACGAGCGAAAAAGCGGAATGTGCACGTGGCACATGAGCATTTTGAGCTTGTTTTCAACGCTGTATCGCTGAAGCACAGCAGACATTGAACAGGGTCTTAGGCCGCCGGCGGGAAAGCGCGCGCCCGGCGCGCGCTTTTTACTCGTGCATCGCCAGGAAGCCCTTGAGACGGCTTTCGATGATGCGCGGGTTTTCGCCGTTGGCGATGGAGACCAGGCCTTCCACCACCAGCTCTTTCAAGGCGACTTCCGAGGCGATCAGGTGTTTGAGCTTGTTGGCGATGGGCAGGAACAACAGGTTGGCGGAGCCGACGCCGTAGACGGTGGCGACGAAGGCGACGGCGATGCCGGCGCCCAGCTTGGACGGGTCGGACAGGTTTTCCATCACGTGGATCAGGCCCAGCACCGCGCCCAGAATGCCCATGGTCGGCGCGTAGCCGCCGGCGGATTCCCAGATGCGCGCCGCCTGTTTGCGCGCGTGTTCGAACATGGAGATCTCCACGTCCATCACCGAGCGCAAGGTGTCAGGCTCCGCGCCGTCCACCAGCATTTGCAGCGCTTTCTTGATGAAGGGGTCTTTTTGCAGATTGATGTAGCCTTCCAGCGCCAGCAGGCCGCCCTTGCGCGCGGTCTGGCTCCAGTTGATGACTTCGCGGATCATCTTGTCGTGATCCAGCACCGGCGGCTGGAAGATCCATTTGAGCATGCGCACGCCGGCGGCGAATTGCTTGGGCGTGCTTTGCAGCATCACCGCGCTGACGGTGCCGCCGATGACGATCATGAAGGCGGTCAGCTGCATCAGGGAGCCGATGTTGCCGCCCTCCAGCGCCTGCCCCGCGATAATGGCGGTCAGGCCCATCAGAATGGCTACAATGCTTATCTTATCCACGCGAAGTTCCGGTTTTTAATGTTATGCCGCGTCAGGGCGCGGAGGGTCAGAGCCAGTCCTTGATGCGCGCGCGCAGCCGGGCGATGGCCTGGCTGTGCAGTTGGCTGACTCGGGATTCGGAGACGCCGAGCACCGCGCCGATTTCCTTCAAGTTCAATTCCTGCTCGTAATACAGGGACATCACCAACTGGTCGCGCTCCGGCAGCAGCTTGATGCCGTCTATCAGCGCCTGGCGGAAGCCGCCGTCGGCCAGCGCGGCGAACGGGTCCGGCGAGTCGTCGTCGGCGACATTGGCCACCGCGTCGGGCAGCGCGTCGCCGTCGTCGTTGGAAAAATCTTCGAAATGCAGCAAGGTCATGCCGCGGCAATCGCCCAGCATGTCCTGGTACTGTTCCAGCTCCAGTCCCATTTGCGCGGCGATTTCCGATTCCAGCGGCGAGCGGCCCAGCTGGTGTTCCAGCTGGCGGACCGCGTCTTCGATCTGGCGCGAGTGGCGGCGCGCCTGGCGCGGCATCCAGTCTTCGCGGCGCAGTTCGTCCAGCATGGCGCCGCGCACCCGCTGGCTGGCGAAGGTTTCGAACATCACGCCCTGGGCCGGGTCGAATTGGCGCGCGGCTTCGATCAGGCCGATGACGCCGACCTGGATCAGGTCGTCGATGTCGACCGAGGCCGGCAGCCGGGCGATCATCATGCCGGCCAGCTTCTTGACCAGCGGCGCGTAGGCCTCCACGTCGATCTCGGCGGGAGGCGAGGCGGCGGCGTAGCCGGTTCGGCGTAAGGACGGCAAGCTCATAGCGGTTTGACTCCATCCGCCTCGGCCCAGTCGCGCGAGGCGGCAATCAACAAATCCATGAATCCGGTGCCGCTGCGCGGCGTTTCCTGGGTGTCCCACTGCGGCAGCACCGCGGCCAGCTGCGAGAAGGCCATCGCGGCCTCGCTGTCCGGAAACGCCTCCATCAACGGCCGGCGCAGCGTCTGGCTGCGACGCACCGCGTTGTCCATCGGCACAAAGCCCACCCAGCGCAGCGACACCGACAGGAATTCGCCGGTGGCGGCGGACAGCCGGGTGAACAATTCGCGCGCTTCCTCCAGATGGCGCGCGCGGTTGATCAGCACATTGAAGCGCTGGCGGCCGTAGCTGCCGGACAACCTCTTGATATTAGCGTAGGCCGTTGTCAGCGACTCCGCCGCCGGCGTGAGCACTAATACCAAATTGTCGGCCACGCTGGCCGGCACCGGGTCGTGGGCGGGGCTGGGGGCGTCCACCAGCAGCACCGAGGCGTCGCGCTCCAGCGCGGCGAATTCGCTGCCCAGCCTCAGCCATAGCTGGGCGGAGAACAGCGCGCGCTCTTCCGGGCGCGCGTAGAGATTGATCAACTGAATGCCCTGGCGCGAACTCATCATCATCTCGTCCAGGCCGCCCAGGGTCAGCACCTGGCTTTCCAGCGTGGCGGTGGTGGGCACGCCCAGACGGCGCGCCTGCACCTGGCCCAGCGTGCAGTCCACCAGCAAGGGCCGCTGGCCGGCGTAGGCCAGGCCCAGCGCCAGTTCGGTGGCCAGGGTGCTGGCGCCGGCGCTGGCGGAGCCGATGAAGGCGAAACTGGGCGCGCGCGCGGACCGGGCGCTGAGCAGGCGGAGGCTGGCGGCTTGATCCTGCATCGCGCTTACAACCATCCGGCCTGGGCCGCGTTCATGATGGGCAGTTCGTCGGCCTGAAGGGTGAAGGGGGAATGCTGTTGCTGCGAACGCATCGCGCGGTCCACCAGGAAGCCGGCGTGGGCGGCGTGCAGGTCTTCCGGCACGCGCTGGCCGTTGGTGATGTAGAACAGGCGCAGCCGGTTGCGGATGATCACGTCCAGGCTGGGGCCCATCGCCACCGATTCGTCTATCTTGGACAGCACGCAGCCGGTGAGGCCGTCGCCGCGATAGCGGCGCACCACGTCTTCCAGCGTCTGGCCGTCGGCGTTGGAGGCCAGCAGCAGCAGCCTTTCTATCGGCCGGCCGGCGGTGCGGAACATTTCGATCTGCGCCAGCACGCGGGCGTCGCGCTGGCCCATGCCCACGGTGTCGATGAAGACGATGTGGCGGTTGGACAGATCGGCCAGCGTCAGCTGCAGATCGCCCTCGTTCTGGATGGAGAACACCGGGATGCCGAGAATCTTGCCGTAGATGCGCAACTGGTCCTGGGCGCCGATCCGGTAGCTGTCGGTGGTGATCAGCGCCACGTGCTGGGCGCCGAAGCGCATGGTGGCGCGCGCGGCCAGCTTGGCCACGGTGGTGGTCTTGCCGACGCCGGTGGGGCCCACCAGCGCGTAGATGCCGCCGCGGTCCATGATTTCCTTGTCGGCGTCCGCGCATTTCAGATTGTGCATCAGCGCCGAGCGCGCCCATTTGACCGCGACATCGGCCTCGTACTGGGCCGGCATCTTTTCGATCAGCTGGCGGATCAGATGGGCGGAAAAGCCCATGGCCAGCAGGTGTTTGAACAGTTCCAGGCGATTGGGCGCCTTGCCCTCCATATCGGACCAGGCGAAGCTGGCCAGCTGGCTTTGCAGCAGGCTGCGCAGCAGCTTGATCTCGTCGCCGATCTGCTTCAGCTCCTGCGCCATCACTTCCGGCTCCTCGCCGTTGTTCGCGACCGGAGGCGCGGCGGGGCGGGGCGGCGGCGCGGTTTGCGCAGGCGGCTGCACGCGCGGGGCGGCGGGCTGGGGCGCGGCTTGCGCGTACTGCGGCGGATAGGACGGCTGGGCCGGCCGCGGCGCGGCCTGGGGCTCCGGCGCGAAGGCCGGCTCGATGCGTTGACGCGGCGCTTGCGCTTCGATGCGCGGCGGCGGCGGGCTGTCCAGCGGCTCCACCGGCATGGCGTAAGTGCGGGCGATGGCGCGGTTGACCGCTGCGCCGGCCGGGGTGGGCAGCGGCGACGGCGCGCGGTTGACCACCGGCGGCGCGTTGCGCGGCGGATGCTTGCTGGAGGAAGTGGCCAGATTGGTGGCGAGGTTGGCGACGTCGGCGTCGGCCACCGCCATGATTTCCACCCCGCCGCCCATGGTGGGGCGGTTGGACAGAATCAGGGCGTCCGCGCCCAGTTCTTCTCGAACTTGTCTGAGCGCGTCACGCGTGGTTTTGCCGAAAAACTTTTTCACCACCATGTTCGATTAGCCCTTGCTTCCCCCAATTACAGCAATTATACGAATTGATTTATTGTCCGGTATCTCATTATGAGAAATAACACGCAGCTGCGGCAGCGCGCGGCGCAGGAAGCGCGCCAGCAAAGGCCGCAGTCCCGGCGCGGTCAAGAGTACCGGATTGTACCCTTGAATTTCCACTTGTTCGGTTTCCTGGGCGGCGCTGGCCAGCAGATTTTCCGCCAGGCCCGGTTCCAGGCCGCCGCCGGTCTTGGATTGCACCGCCTGCATCAGCACATTTTCCAATGTCGGCTCCAGGGTCATCAAGGGTAATTCTTGCTCGCCGGGGAATAATTGCTGGACGATGACGCGGGACAGCGCGGTGCGCACGATATTGGTCAGCTCGTCGATGTCCTGGGTGGTGGCCACGTGATCGGCCAGCGTTTCCAGTATGGTGCGGAAATCGCGGATGTGGATGCCTTCGGTCAGCAGCTGTTGCAGCACTTTTTGCAGCGTGCCTATCGGCACCACCTTGGGCACCAGGTCTTCGATCAGCTTGGGCGATTCCTTGGCCTGATGATCGATCAGCGCCTGCACTTCCTCGCGGCCCAGCAATTCCGCCGCGTGGGTCTGCAGCAGATTGGAAATATGGGTGGCCACCACGGTGCTGGCGTCCACCACGGTATAGCCCAGGCTCTGCGCTTCTTCGCGCTTGCCGGCGTCTATCCAGATCGCCGGCAGGCCGAAGGCCGGATCGGTGGTGGGGGTGCCGGCCAGCTCGCCGTTGACCCGGCCCGGATTGATGGCCAGATATTGGCCGATGAAGGCTTCGCCTAGGCCCAGCTCCACGCCCTTGAGCAGGATGCGGTAGGCGTTGGGCTTGATTTCCAGGTTGTCGCGGATATGGACCGGCGGCACCAGAAAGCCCAGCTCCTGGGCGATCTTTTTGCGGATGCCGCGGATGCGGCGCAGCAGTTCGCCGTCCTGGCTGCGGTCCACCAGCGGAATCAGCCGGTAGCCCACTTCCATGCCCAACTGGTCCACGTGCTGGACATCGTTCCAGCTGACTTCGGTCGTGGTGTGTTCCGGCGGCGGCGCGGCCTGTTGCTGCTGCTCCGCCTGCTGCGCCTCGGCCTTCTGGCGCTTCTCCATCATGCGGCCCAGCAGGCCCAGGCTGCCGGCGATCAGCAGGAAGGAGAAGTGCGGCATATTGGGGATCAGGCCGACCATGCCGATCACTGCGGCGGTGATGTAGAGCACTTGCGGCTTGGTGAACATCTGGCCGAGGAATTGCTCGGACATGTCCTTGTCGGTGCCCACGCGGGACACCACGATGCCGGCGGCGGTGGAGATGATCAGCGCCGGAATCTGCGCCACCAGGCCGTCGCCGATTGTCAGCAGGGTATAGGTCTTGGCGGCGACGCCGGCGTCCAGGTCGTGCTGGACCATGCCCACGATCAAGCCGCCGACGATGTTGATGATGATGATCAGGATGCCGGCCATGGCGTCGCCGCGCACGAACTTGGAGGCACCGTCCATCGCGCCGAAGAAGTTGGCCTCCTCGGCGATGGTGACGCGGCGCAGCCGGGCTTCGTCCTCGCCGATCAGGCCGGCGTTGAGGTCGGCGTCGATGGCCATCTGCTTGCCGGGCATCGCGTCCAGGGTGAAGCGGGCGCTCACTTCGGCGATGCGGCCGGCACCCTTGGTGATCACCACGAAGTTGATGATGGTGATGATGACGAAGACCACGATGCCGATGGCGACGTTGTCGCCGATCAGGAAGTGGGCGAAGGATTCGATCACCTTGCCGGCGGCGTCCGGCCCGGAGTGGCCCTCCAGCAGGATGACCCGGCTGGAGGCGACGTTCAGCGACAGCCGCAGCAAGGTGGTGACCAGCAACACGGTGGGGAAGGCGGAAAAGTCCAGCGGCTTGCGCACATTGATCCCCACCAGCAGCACGATCACCGAAACGGCGATGTTGAAGGTGAAGAAGATGTCCAGCAGCACCGGCGGCAGCGGCAGCACCATCATCGCCAGAATCAGGATGATGAGCACGGGGCCGGCCAGCTGGGTGACTTTGAAGCGCTTCAGTATGTCTAGTATGGAGTCCATGCTGGATTTATGGCTCAAGCCGGTCGAATCGGTTCGTCGACCTTATCATTATGGTGGCGTCGCATCTTGCTGGCGTTTGCTTTGCGGGTCAAGCTCGGCGGGCACGTCCAGCTGGTCCGGGAACACCGGAGCCAGGCCGCCGTTGTCCTGATAGCTCTTGAGCTGGAACACATAGGCCAGCACCTGGGCGGCGGCGGAATAGAGCTTGGCCGGAATGTCCTCTCCCATTTCGGCGTGGAAGTACAGCGCGCGGGCGAAGCTGGGCGAGCGCATCACGATGACGTGGTGGTCCTTGCCGGTGTCGATGATTTTTTCCGCCAGCTTCAAAGACCCCTTGGCCACCACTTGCGGCGCGCGCATGCCGTCGTCGTACTTGATCGCCACCGCGTAGTGGGTAGGGTTGGTGACGATGACGTTGGCGCTGGGAATCTCCTGCATCATGCGCTTGCGCGCGGCTTCGCGCTGCATCTGACGGATGCGGCCCTTGACCTCGGGCGAGCCCTCGGCCTCCTTGTATTCCTGCTTGACCTCTTCCTTGGTCATGCGCAGCTTCTTGTGATAGCTCCACAGCTGGAAGGGCACGTCGATCGCCACCAGCAGAATCATCGCCGAAGTCACCACGAAGAAGGTGGTGATGATCATATCGGTCATCTTGGCGATGCCGGTGGGCAGCGGCATGGAGATCAGGCCGATGATTTCCGCGCGCTCGCGCCAGATGAACCAGGTGGCGATGCCGCCGATCAGCACGCTCTTGAGAATGGCCTTCAGCGCTTCGGTGGCGGCGTTGACCGAGAACATGCGCTTGATGCCGGGCAAGGGATTGAGCTTGCTGAACTTGGGCTCGACCGCCTTGAAAGTGAGGTTCCAGCCGCCCACCAGCATGGGCACGAACAGCGCCACCATCGCCAGGCCGGCCAACAGCGGCGCCAGGCTCCACAACGCGTTGAAAATGGTTTCCTTGAAGCGGGTCAGCGCCGGCTCCACATTGTGCACCGTGGTCTGGTCGAAGGTGAGCAGCATGCGCATGGTCTGCGCCAGATTGGTGGCGATGTGGCCGCCCTGGGCCATCAGCAGCGCCACGCCGGCCATGGTGATGGCGAAGGTGGTCAGCTCGCGCGAGCGCGGGATATTGCCGTCTTCTCGGGCGAGGCCCAGCCGTTTCGCGGTCGCGGGTTCGGTGCGTTCTAGATCGGAATCTTCAGCCATGTCCGGTGTTTCATGCTTCTGTCTTGATTTTAAAGAGAATGGTAGCCGAAGCGGCGAGGCCGGGCCAGCTTTTCCGAGCCGGCTTCAAGTCGGGTACAATGGCCGGTATCAAAGATGGAATGAACACAATGCGACAGTATCTCGACCTGATGCGCCATGTGCTGGAACATGGCCACGACAAGTCCGACCGCACCGGCACCGGCACCCGTTCGGTATTCGGCCACCAGATGCGTTTCGACCTGCAACAGGGTTTTCCGCTGATCACCACCAAGAAGTGCCATCTGCGTTCCATCATCCATGAATTGCTGTGGTTCCTGTCCGGCGAGACCAATATCCGCTATCTGAAGGAAAACGGCGTGTCGATCTGGGACGAGTGGGCCGATGAAAACGGCGATCTGGGGCCGGTCTACGGCTATCAGTGGCGCAGCTGGCCGGCGCCGGACGGCCGCCACATCGATCAGATCGCCAATGTGGTGGCGATGATCAAGAACAACCCGGATTCGCGCCGCCTGATCGTGTCGGCCTGGAACCCGGCGCTGGTGGACGAGATGGCGCTGCCGCCCTGCCACAGCCTGTTCCAGTTCTACGTGGCCGACGGCAAGCTGTCCTGCCAGCTTTATCAGCGCTCCGCCGACATCTTCCTGGGCGTGCCCTTCAATATCGCCAGCTACGCCTTGCTGACCATGATGGTGGCGCAGGTGTGCGGACTGCAGCCGGGCGATTTCGTCCACACGCTGGGCGACGCGCATCTGTACAGCAACCATCTGGAGCAGACCGAGTTGCAGCTGTCGCGCGAACCGCGCGCTTTGCCGACGATGAAGATCAATCCGCAGGTCAAGGACATCTTCGGCTTCAAGTTCGAGGATTTCGAACTGGAAGGCTACGATCCGCATCCGCACATCAAAGCGGCGGTGGCGGTATGACGGCGGCCGGGAAGCCGCGCTTGACCCTGGTGGCGGCGATGGCGGCCAAGCGGGTGATAGGCATAGACAACCGCCTGCCCTGGCATTTGCCGGAGGATCTCAAGCACTTCAAGGCGGTGACGCTGGGCAAACCGGTGATCATGGGCCGCAAGACCTGGGACTCGGTAGGCCGGCCGCTGCCGGGCCGCCGCAACATCGTGGTGACGCGCCAGAAGGATTGGCGCGCCGACGGCGCGGAGGCCGCGCATTCGCTGGAAGAGGCTTTGGTCCTGGCCGGCGCGGTGGAGGAGGTGTGTTTGATCGGCGGTGCCGAATTGTACCGCCAGGCGATCGCCGGCGCGGATTGCCTGCGTCTGACCGAGATCGACGGCGATTACCCGGGCGACGCCCATTTCCCCGAGGTGTCCGCCGAGCTCTGGCGCGAGGACAGCCGCGAGGCACATGTCAGCGCCGCCGGGCTGGCTTACGCCTTCGTCGATTATCTGCGGCGCTGAGATCGCGTCCTGAAGCGGTTTCGCCTCGCCTTGTCCTTGCGCAGGCGACTGCGAACCGGTTTCGAGCCAAAAACCCGCCTTGAGCGGGTTTTTTTGATGAAGGCGGTTGCGGGTTCCGGATGAGGTTTGCCGCCTTGCCGCGTTTTCCGTTCAAGCGGGTCAGGGGGCGGTCAATCGAGCTCGTTGCGACGATACAGGCTCAGCGCGACGCCCAGTCCCGCCAACATGCCGGCGCAAGCCCGGTTCAGCCAGCGCATGGTCCGGCCGGATAAGAGGCGCATCGAGTGATAGCCGCCCAGGGCGTAGACGCTCATCAAGGCGATGTCGATGACTGCGGTCAGCAACGCGAGGCTAAGGTATTGAGCCACGATGTCGTCTTGGGGACGGATGAATTGAGGTAGGAAGGCGGAGAAGAACAGCAGCCCTTTGGGATTGGAAAGAGCGACCAGTAGCGAGCGGACAAAGGCGGCCCGACCGGTTGGAGGCCTTACGGCGCTCGCGTCCGCCTGAATAGGGCGGACGGGCGCTCGCCATAGCGCCGCGGCCAAATAAAGCAGATAGGCTGCGCCGACCCATTTCACCAGCGTGAACAACTGTTCGGAGGCCAGCAGAAGCGCGCCGAGGCCACAGGCGACCGCGCCGATCAAGATCAGGTCCGACAAGGCCGCGCCGGCGATACCGCAGGCCGCGACCCGTTTGCCGCCATAGGCGCCATTGTTCAGTGCGAGCAACATGGTGGGGCCGGGCGTGGCGGTGACGGCGGACACCGAGACCACGTAGAGAGCAAGTGTTGCTGAGTCCATTCATGACTCCTTAATGACTCGGCTCGTGAAGGAGCGAAATAGGATCAAAACCTGTTTTTCCGCTCCGCGGGGGCCGAAAGTTGAGGCGTGCAGCAGGCCTGGCGTGAGAATGAGCACGGACTACTGTAGCCGTTTGTTGGATGCGGGGCATGCTTCGGCGGTCTCGCTTCGGTCTTCGAGCCATGCCCGTTTCGGCGAATGGGCTTGCAAGGCGTGGACGCAGGACAGCAGGTGGAGGATTGACGCAAAAAAAACGCCAAGACGAGAGTCTTGGCGTTTTGTCCGGCGGAGGGTTTCCGCCATGGCTGCGCAGCGCTTAGCCGAGCACGGCGGCCAGTGCGGCGTTGAAGCTGGCGCTAGGGCGCATCACCGCGCCGCACTTGGCGGCATCGGGGTGGTAGTAGCCGCCGATGTCGGCCGCTTTGCCTTGCACCGCCTTCAGTTCGGCCAGGATCTTCTGCTCGCTGTCGGCCAGGCTCTTGGCCAGCGGCGCGAAGCGGGCTTGCAGCTCCTTGTCGTCGGACTGGGCGGCCAGCGCCTGAGCCCAGTACATGGACAGGTAGAACTGGCTGCCGCGGTTGTCCAATTCGCCGGTGCGGCGCGACGGGGACTTGTCCTCGTCCAGCAGCTTGCCGGTGGCGAGGTCCAGCGTCTTGGCCAGGATCTTGGCCTTGTCGTTGCCGGTCTTGATGCCCAGTTCTTCCAGCGACACCGCCAGCGCCAGGAACTCGCCCAGGCTGTCCCAACGCAGATGGTTTTCTTCCAGCAGCTGTTGCACGTGCTTGGGCGCGGAGCCGCCGGCGCCGGTCTCGTACATGCCGCCGCCGGCCATCAGCGGCACGATGGACAGCATCTTGGCCGAGGTGCCCAGTTCCATGATGGGGAACAGATCGGTCAGGTAGTCGCGCAGAATGTTGCCGGTCACCGAGATGGTGTCCAGGCCGCGGGCCACGCGTTCCAGGGTGTAACGCATCGCGCGCACCTGGGACATGATGTGGATTTCCAGGCCGCTGGTGTCGTAATCCTTCAGGTAGGCGTGCACCTTCTTGATCAGCTCGTTCTCATGCGGGCGGTACGGGTCCAGCCAGAACACCGCCGGCATGCCGGAGTTGCGGGCGCGGGTGACGGCCAGCTTGACCCAGTCGCGGATCGGCGCGTCCTTCACCTGGCACATGCGCCAGATATCGCCTTGCTCGACGTTCTGCGACAGCAGCACTTCGCCGGTGGCGAGGTCGACGATGTTGGCGACGCCGTCTTCCTGGATTTCATAGGTCTTGTCGTGGGAGCCGTATTCCTCGGCCTTCTGCGCCATCAGACCGACGTTGGGCACGGTGCCCATGGTCTTGGGATCGAAGTTGCCGTGCCATTTGCAGAAGTTGATCATCTCCTGGTAAATGCGGGCGAAGGTGGATTCCGGCATCACGGCCTTGGCGTCGTAAGGCTTGCCGTCGGCGCCCCACATCTTGCCGCCGGCGCGGATCATCGCCGGCATGGAGGCGTCCACGATCACGTCGTTGGGCGAGTGGAAGTTGGTGATGCCCTTGGCCGAATCCACCATGGCCAGACGCGGGCGGTGCTCCTGGCAGGCGTGCAGATCGCGGATGATTTCTTCGCGCTTGGAGGCCGGCAGGGTTTCGATCTTCTCGTACAGGGTGGCCATGCCGTTGTTGACGTTGACGCCCAGTTCCTCGAACAGCTTGCCGTGCTTCTCGAAGGCTTCCTTGTAGTAGATCTTGACGCAGTGGCCGAACACGATGGGGTGGGACACCTTCATCATGGTGGCTTTGACGTGCAGGGAGAACAGGATGCCGGATTCGCGGCAGTCTTCCATTTCACGCTCGTAGAAGTCGCACAGCGCCTTCTTGCTCATGAACATGGAGTCGATGATCTCGCCGGCCTGCAGCGCGACCTTGGGCTTGAGCACGATGGTCTGGCCGTTCTTGGTGGTCAGTTCCATCTTCACGTCGCGCGCCTTGTCCAGCGTGATCGACTTTTCGCCGTGGTAGAAGTCGCCATGGTGCATGTGGGAGACGTGGGTCTGCGACCACTGCTTCCATTCGCCCATCGAGTGCGGATGCTTCTTGGCGTAGTTCTTCACCGCCAGCGGCGCGCGGCGGTCGGAGTTGCCCTCGCGCAGCACCGGGTTCACCGCCGAGCCCAGACACTTGGCGTAGCGGTCCTTGATCGCCTTGTCGGCGTCCGAGGCCGGGTTTTCCGGATAGTCCGGCAGCGGGTAGCCCTTGGCCTGCAGTTCCTTGACGCAGGCGATCAGCTGAGCCACCGAGGCGCTGATATTGGGCAGCTTGATGATGTTGGTGTCGGGCTGCTGGGTCAGCTTGCCCAGCTCGGCCAGGGTGTTCGGCACTTTCTGTTCGTCGGCCAGATAGTCGGGGAATTCGGCCAGGACGCGCGCCGCCAGCGAAATGTCCGCGGTGGCGATTTCAATGCCGGCGGAGCCGGCGAAGGCTTGCACGACCGGCAGGAAGGCGCTGGTCGCCAGCGCCGGCGCTTCGTCGGTCAGGGTGTAGATGATTTTGGGCTGTTCCGATGGCATTACTCTATCTCCTTTATCTTGTGACGACAGAACGATTGCGCAGGGCGCTGCCGGCGCATTGAAAGACCTTGGAAAGGCGGATGCCGGGCCCAGGCGACGCGGCCTGAACGCGGTCCGGAGACTCTCTGGCAATTTTCAAAAGCGAATTATACCTCTGTGCGCGCGCTTGGCTCGCAGCGCATTTGAACTTTTATGCTTGATAACTGCACGGCGGCGGTTCGAATGCGAATTATAGGCCGCATCCGGCGCGTGCATGCGCCGGCTTCGCCGGCAAACTTGCGGCGCGCGGCGCGCGGCTCTTGTATCATTCGCCTCATTCTTTCTTGCCGCTCTTCACGCCATGTCCCGACTCATTCTGCTCAACAAGCCCTACGGCGTCATCTGTCAGTTTTCCGAGCATCCCAAGCATCCGACGCTCAAATCCTGCGTGCCCTTGCCGGGCGTGTATCCGGCGGGGAGGCTGGACACCGACAGCGAAGGCCTGTTGCTTTTGACCGGCGACGGGGAATTGCAGCACCGCATCGCCAATCCGCGCTGGAAACTGCCCAAGACCTATTGGGTGCAGGTGGAGGGGCAGATTCGCGAGGAGCAGCTGGAGCAGCTGCGCCGCGGCGTCGACCTGGGCGATTTCACCACCCAGCCGGCGCAGGCGCGGCGCATTGAGGCGCCCGCGCTGTGGGAGCGCACGCCGCCGGTGCGTTTTCGCAAGACGGTGCCGGACGGCTGGCTGGAGATCGTCATCAGCGAGGGCAAGAACCGCCAGGTGCGGCGCATGACCGCCAAGGTGGGGCTGCCGACGCTGCGCCTGGTGCGGGCGGCGATCGGGCCGTGGACGCTGGACGGCCTGCAGCCGGGGGACATGCGCGAGCTGGAGGTGGATCTTGCGGATTTGCCGCGGGTCTCGCAAGCTCAGCGCACCGCCAAGCCCGGCGCGCAGCCGCGCGGCGGCGGTTTTCGGCGCGGAGGCCCGCGCAAGCCTTGAACCGCACCCGAAGCGAGGCTTGCCTGGCGCCGACGGCGCAAAGAAAAACGGGGAAGCTTTCGCTTCCCCGTCCTGGGTGTCGCACGCGGCCCTGTTCTTTGGGCCTGCGCTTAGGCGCGGTGGCTGTCCTCGAAGTAGGCGATAGGCCCGGCGCTGGTTAAGCCGATGTGGAAGGTCGAGCTTTCCGGGAAGGTCTCGCCTATGCTTTCCGCGGCGCGCACGATCTCGTACAGCACTTCCACTTCCTTGAATTTTCGGGTGATGTTGTCATTGCCCAGCAACCAGGCCCGGATTTCCTCGGCATGCGGGTGGTTGTTTTCCAAGTCCAGCTGGCAGGCCGGCGTGCTGATCAGGCTGATCGCAGGCGGCATGCTGATGTCCAGTTGTTGCAATTGTTGGTTCGCCAGTTCGGCGAAGCTGGACAATTCGAGGTTGGCCCGCTCGCGGATGGAGGAAAGGGCAATGCTTCCATCGTCCGTGACCTGACTGAACAGCTGGACCAGGCCCGGGGCGGTGGCAGTGTTTTCAAGCGACATTGTTGTTGCTCCTGTCTCGGATGTTACCTTCTAGTAATATAGGAAACGTCCCCGGGTCTGGCCTGGTCATTTGGCCAGTTTCTTTAATTCATAGAGCAGAGCTTGCGCTTCCCGTGGCGAGAGATCGTCTAGATCGACCTCCAGAAGGCGTTCGACCGCGGGATTCGGTTCCGGTTCCACGTTTGCCGTCGTGGGTAAACTGATAAATAGGTCTGGCTGCACGCGGCTGGCGGAGTGGTTCTCCAGTTCGGTCAGATAGCGGCGCGCTTCCCGGATCACTTTGCCGGGCACGCCGGCCAACTGGGCCACCGCCAGGCCGTAGCTCTGGCTGGCCGGACCTTCCTCCACATGGTGGAGGAACACGATGCGGTCCTTGTGCTCCACCGCGGACAGATGGACGTTGGCGACGCTGGGATATTCGCTTTCCAGGCTGGTCAGCTCGAAATAATGGGTGGCGAACAGGGTATAGGCGCGGCTTTTCTCTATAAGCGCCTTGGCGATGGCCCAGGCCAGCGCCAGGCCGTCGAAAGTGGAGGTGCCGCGGCCCACTTCATCCATCAGCACCAGCGAGTGTTCGGTGGCGTTGTTGAGGATGTTGGCGGTTTCCGTCATTTCCACCATGAAGGTGGAGCGGCCGCCGGCCAGGTCGTCCGAGGCGCCGATGCGGGTGAAGATGCGGTCTATCGGCCCGATCACCGCGCGTTGGGCCGGCACGAAGCTGCCGACGTGAGCCATCAGGGTGATCAGCGCGTTCTGGCGCATATAGGTGGATTTACCGCCCATGTTCGGGCCGGTGATCAGCAGCAGTTTGCGGGTGTCGGACAGCCGGGTGTCGTTGGCGATGAAGCGCTCCACCTCCGCCTCCACCACCGGGTGGCGGCCTTCGATGATTTCCAGCCGCGGTTCGGCGACGAATTCCGGCTCCACGTAGTTGTTGACGCTGGCGCGCTCGGCGAAGGCGGACAGCACGTCCAGTCCGGCCACCGCCTGGGCGATCAGCTTCAGGTCTGGGATGTGCGGCGCCAGCTGGTCCAGCAGGTCTTCGTACAACTGCTTTTCCAGCGCCAGCGCGCGGTCCTGCGCCGACAGCGCCTTGTCTTCGAATTCCTTCAGTTCCGGCGTGATGTAGCGTTCGGCGTTCTTCAGCGTCTGGCGGCGGCGGTAATCGTCCGGCACCTTGTCGCCCTGGGCCTTGGTGACTTCGATGTAGAAGCCGTGCACGCGGTTGAATTCCACTTTCAGCGTGGGAATGCCGGTGCGTTCCTTCTCGCGCGCTTCCAGCGCCAGCAAGAAGGCGCCGCAGTCGGTCTGGATCGCGCGCAATTCGTCCAGCGTGGCGTTGAGGCCGTGGTTGATCACGCCGCCGTCGCGCAGAAAGGTGGAGGGCTCGGGCAGGATGGCCTGGCTGAGCATGGTTTCCACCGGGGAGTCGTCCGGCAGCAGACGCGCCAGCTCGCCCAGCAGCTCGGCGTCCAGGCCGGCGGCCAGCCGCTTGACGCCGGTCAGCGCCTTCAGCGAATCGCGCAGCGCGGCCAGATCGCGCGGGCGGGCGCTGCGCAGCGCGATGCGGGCGGTGATGCGTTCGATGTCTGCCACTTCGCGCAGCTGGGCGTGGGCGTCGTCGTAGGCCGGCAGCAGGGCGCGCACCGCTTCCAGCCGGCGCGCCAGCTTGCCGTGGCTACGGATGGGGTGATGCAGCCAATGGCGCAGCAGACGGCTGCCCATGCTGGTGGCGCAGCCGTCCAGCAAGGAGGCCAGGGTCGGCGACGGTTCGCCGCGTATGGTTTCGGTCAGTTCTAGGTTGCGGCGGGTGGCGCCGTCCATGCGGATCAGTTCGCCGGCGTCTTCCACCGCCAGATTGGCGATGTGGGCCGGGTTCACGCTCTGGGTGGTCTTGACGTATTCCAGCAGCGCGCCGGCGGCGCCCACCGCCACCGGCAGGGTGTCGGCGCCGAAGCCGGCCAGGTCGCGGGTGCCGAAGTGCCGGGTCAGCGTCATCTGCGCCGATTCGATGTCGAACTGCCACGGCGGCAGTTTTTTCTTGGGCGCGGCCACGGTTTCGAACACATTGAGGCCGGTGTCGTCCGGAATCACCAGCTCGGCCGGTTTCAAGCGTTCCAGCTCGCTGTGCAGATCGTCCACCCGGGTCTGCAGCACTTTGAATTCGCCGCTGGCGAGGGATAGCCAGGCCAGGCCCAGCACGCCCTTGACCATGTTCACCGCCAGCACTAGGTTGTCGCGCTTGTCGTCCAGCAGCGCGGCGTCGGTCAGCGTGCCGGGGGTGACGATGCGCACCACCTTGCGTTCCACCGGACCCTTGGACAGGGCCGGATCGCCGATCTGTTCGGCGATGGCGACGGATTCGCCCATCTTGACCAGGCGCGCCAGATAACCTTCCGCGGCGTGATAGGGCACGCCGGCCATCTTGATCGGATTGCCGCCGCTGGCGCCGCGTGTGGTCAGGGTGATGTCGAGCAAGCGAGCCGCCTTCTCCGCGTCCTCATAGAACAGTTCGTAGAAGTCCCCCATGCGATAGAACACCAGCTTGTCGGCGTGTTCGCGTTTGATGGCCAGGTATTGCTGCATCATCGGGGTGTGTTGGGGCGTGCTCATCGGCTATGGGCTCTTATGTTTTCAATGGACAACAGGATGCCGCGGCCGTGGCCCGCGGATCAAGGCCGCGCGGGCGCCGGGCATCCCTGATTAAAGATTTCAGCCCCGCGCGGGGCGGGGCTTTGGAGAGTCGGCGCTATTTTAGCGCAGCCCGACAGCGGCGTCAGCCGCGCCGGGCATGGGCGTCGCAATGCGGTTTGCATGAGGCGGCGTCTTGTCAAGCGAGCCGCTCAACGATGGTTGTGATTGACTTGGTTTCATTGCGAATTTATGATTTATATCAAAGTTTCAGAAATTCCTGAAAATTGAGAACGTCATGAATCTATCGCCACTCGTCCAGTCTTTCGTGCTGCATTTCGGTGAAATGGGCAGCCGCTGGGGCATCAATCGCACCGTCGGGCAGATCTACGCGCTGCTATATGTATCTGAGAAGCCGCTGAACGCGGATGAAATCGCCGAAAGCCTGAGCTTCTCGCGCTCCAACGTCAGCATGGGACTCAAGGAGCTGGAGTCCTGGCGCCTGGTCCGGCTGCAGCACTTTCCCGGCGACCGCCGCGAATATTTCTCCACGCCCGACGATGTCTGGGCCATCTTCAAGACCCTGGCCGAGGAGCGCAAAAAGCGCGAGGTGGAGCCCACGCTGACCATGTTGCGCGGCGCCATCATGGAGAAGCCGGCCAGCGACGCGGAACGCCACGCGCAGCAGCGGATGAAGGAGATGCACCAGCTGATCGAACTGGTGACCACCTGGTTTTCCGACATCCAGCACATGGACGTGGAGACCTTGCAACGCTTGATGAAACTGGGCTCGCAGGTGCAGAAGATCCTGCAGTTCACCCACTCGCTTTCGAAACTGACCAGTCGCGACGGCGACAGGGAGTAGCTATGGACTTTGACCCGCTGGTATTGGCGCGCATTCAGTTCGGCGCCAATATTTCCTTCCACATCTTGTTTCCCACCATCAATATCGCGATGGGCTGGGTGCTGCTGTTCTTCAAACTGCGCTATCTCAAGACCGGCCAGCAGGGCTGGATGGACGCCTACGGCTTCTGGGTGAAGATTTTCGCGCTGTCCTTCGCGCTGGGCGTGGTCAGCGGCGTGACCATGAGCTTCCAGTTCGGCACCAACTGGCCGGGCTATATGCAGACGGTGGGCAATATCGCCGGTCCCTTGCTGGCCTACGAAATCCTGACCGCCTTCTTCCTGGAGGCCACCTTCCTCGGCGTGATGCTGTTCGGCCGTTCCAGGGTGTCGGAGCGGGTGCATACCTGGGCCACCTTCCTGGTCGCCTTCGGCAACACGGTGTCGGCGTTCTGGATCCTGGCCTTGAATTCCTGGATGCAGACCCCGGCCGGCTTCAAGATGGTGGACGGCAAGGCGGTGGTGACCAGCTGGCTGGAGGTGATCTTCAATCCTTCGCTGCCTTACCGGCTGACCCATATGCTGATCGCTTCCGGCCTGACCACGGCCTTCCTGGTGGCCGGCCTGTCCGCTTATCGCCGGCTGAAGGGCGACCGCAGCGACGGCGCCAAGATGGCCTTGAAAACCGGCGTGATCACCGCGGCGCTGCTGATTCCGCTGCAGATCTTCGTGGGCGACATGCACGGCCTGAACACCTTCAAGCATCAGCCGGCCAAGCTGGCGGCGATTGAAGGCGTCTGGCATACCGAGAAGGGCGCGCCGCTGTTGCTGTTCGCGCTGCCCAATGCGGAAACGCGGCAGAACGATATGGCGGTGGGCATTCCCAAACTGGCCAGCCTGATCATCACCCACGATCCCAACGGCGAGATCCGCGGCCTCAACGAGTTCGCCCAGCATCCGCCGGTGGGCAAGGTGTTCTGGAGTTTCCGAGTGATGGCGGGCGTCGGCGCGCTGATGCTGCTGGTGTCCTGGCTAGCCTGTTGGCAACTGCGCCGTCGCGGCCAGCTGACGCCGCTGATGCTGCGGGCGCTGGTGGGCATGACCTTCGCCGGTTGGGTGGCGACCCTGGCCGGCTGGTACGTGACCGAGATCGGCCGTCAGCCGTGGCTGGTGGAAGGGGTGCTGACCACCGCGCAGGCGGCGGGCCCGGCGACCGGAGGCATGGTGGCGTCCACCCTGGCGATGTATCTGGGTCTATACCTGGTGTTGCTGACCGCCTATGTGTCGGTCTTGTTCTACATGGCCGGCAAGGCTGCCGGCCAGTCCGGCGGCGAAGCCGCGCATCTCGAGGAGAAACTGGCATGAGTGGCGCTGTGTATTGGTTGCCGGTGGTGTTCGCCGGCCTGATGGCCCTGGCCATGCTGATTTACGTGGTGCTGGACGGTTACGATCTGGGCGTGGGCCTGCTGCTGCCCTTCGCCGAGGACGATGAGAAGGACATGATGATCGCGTCTATCGGTCCGTTCTGGGACGCCAACGAAACCTGGCTGGTGCTGGGCGTGGGTTTGTTGCTGGTGGGCTTCCCGCTGGCGCACGGCATCATCCTGGGCGAACTCTATCTGCCGGTGGCGCTGATGCTGGCCGGCTTGATCGTGCGCGGCGTGGCTTTCGATTTCCGCGTCAAGGCGCGCGAACCGCACAAGCCGTGGTGGAACGTCGCCTTCGCCTGCGGTTCCCTGTTGGCGGCGTTGACCCAGGGCGTGATGCTGGGCCGCTATCTGACCGGTTTCGCCGAAGGCTGGCTGGCCTGGGGTTTCGCCTTGCTGGCCGGCATCGGCCTGGCCGCGGCCTACACCTTGCTGGGCGCCGGCTGGCTGATCATGAAAACCAGCGGCGCCTTGCAGGCCAAGGCGGTGGCCTGGGCGCGGCGCAGCCTGGCCGGTGCCGGCCTGTCGGTGCTGCTGGTGTCGGCGGCCACGCCGCTGGCCAGCAGCCATATCGCCGCCAAGTGGTTCGCCTTGCCGGAGTTCCTGCTGTTGCTGCCGCTGCCCTTGGGTTGCATCGTGTTGTTCGCCACCTTGTGGGTGATCCTGCCGCGGCTGGCGGTGCGCCAGGCGGCAGGCAACGACAATTGGTGCTGGGCGCCGTTCGCCTGCACCGTCGGCATCGTGCTGTTGTCGTTCTGGGGCCTGACCTATAGCGTGTTCCCGGAGGTGGTGATCGGCCGGTTGAACATCTGGCAGGCGGCCAGCGACACCGCGGCGCTGTGGGTGATCTTCTGGGGCGCGGCGGTGGTGCTGCCGGTGATTCTGCTGTACACCGCCTTCGTCTATCGGGTGTTCCACGGCAAGGCCAATGCGCTGACTTACCAATAAGCTTGCGATTTCCGTCCTTGACGAAGCCGCCTTTGCCGAGCAGAGGCGGCTTTTGCCATACTGGAAGCGCGTCATCCGCCTGCAATCCGCGTCGGCGACAATGACGCCTTTTGTCCGAGGTCCGCAAGGAAGCGCCCATGTCCCAGTCCACCTCCGGCCGGCAATGGCTTTATCCCCGCTTCATCGCCCATCGCGGCGGCGGCGTCCTGGCGCCGGAGAACACCCTGGCGGGATTTCGCGAAGGTCTGCGCTACGGCTACCGCGGCGCGGAATGCGATGTGAAGCTGTCCGCGGACAATGTCTGCTTCTTGCTGCACGACGACACGGTGGAGCGCACCAGCAACGGCCGCGGCGCGGCGGCGGCGATGAGCATGGCGCAATTGGCGCGGCTGGACGCCGGCGGCTGGAAGGGCGCGGCTTTTGCCGGCGAGCCGATGCCGACGCTGGACAATGTCGCCGCTTATTGCCTTGCGCACGGCATCGCCTTGAACATCGAGATCAAACCTTGCCCGGGACGGGAGGCGGACACCGGCGCGGCGGTGGCGGCGGAAGCCGCGCGGCTATGGGCCGGCGCCGCGCAGCCGCCCTTGCTGTCGTCTTTTTCCGACGAGGCGCTGCGCGCCGCGCGCGACGCCGCGCCACGTCTGCCGCGCGCCTGGCTGGTGGAGCAGGCGCCGGCGGACTGGGAGGCGCGTTTGCGCGAGCTGGCTTGTATTGCGCTGCACTGTGATCACCAGAGCTTGAGCGCTGAGCTGAGCGCCGAGATCAAGCGAGCCGGCTTTCAATTGCTGTGCTACACGGTGAACCGGCCGGCCGACGCCGAGCGCTTGCTGGCCTGGGGCGTGGACAGCGTCTGCACGGATCGCTTGGATTTGCTGCGGCCTATTTCAGATTGAAAGCCTTGAAGCTCCCGTCCGCCTTCATCGTCAGGATGGCGTGGTTCAGCCGTTGCATGGCGTCGTCGCTCAATTGAGGATGGCAGGCGAAATAGATGTCCGTCTCATTCACCACCAGGGCGACGCGCGGCGTCGCCATTTTCATTTTGTCGGCCATGCCCTGTATGCCCACATCCAGCGTGGCCAGCAAGTCGATGCGGCCCAACTGCAGTTTGCGCAGGCTGGTTTCCAAGTCCGCGCTTTCGTCCAGCGCCCAGCCCTGTTGTCTTAGCCGGCTGGCCACGGCGGTGCCGCGGACGGCGCCGATGTGGAATTGCCGGGCCTGCTCAGCCTTGCCGAAGCGGCGGGTCTCGTCTTGACGCGCCAGCAGCACCAGTCGCAGGCGGATGATGGGCTCGCTCCAGCGGAACAGCGCCTCGCGTTCGGGAAAGCGGGCGGCGGTCAGGCAGGTGTCCGGGGTGTGCCGGACCAGCAGCACCGCGCGGGCGATGGGGTAGGGCGCGAACTTGAACGGCAGGCCGGCGCGTTGCGACAGCGCGCGCATCAGGTCGATGGCGGCGCCGGAGACGCGTTGCTGATCGGCTGACACTTCGATGATGGGGGGCTGAGGGCTGACCAGTATGGTCAGCCCGGCCGCCGCGGCCGGCGCCGGGGCCAGCGCCGCGATCCCCAGCCACAGCAGGCGCCGCATCGCGGCCTAGACGCTGAAGCGGCCGGCGAGCTGGCCCAGCCGCTGCGACACCGACTGCAGTTCGCCGGCGGTCTGCGCGCTGGCTTCGACGGCGCTGGCGTTGGTTTCCGACATCCGCGCCACGCTCTCCACGTTTTGCGCCAGGGACTGGCTGGCGCTGCTCTGTTCCTTCAGCCCCTGAGTGATTTGATGGATGCTGTCCAGCACCTGGTCCACGCATTGGCGGATGGAGGCGATGCTGGCGCCGGCGTTGCGGGTGTTTTCCTGGCCTTGCATGATGGCGCTCATGCCGGTTTGCATATTGGCGATGGCCTGCTGCGAGGTGCGCTGGATGTCGGAGACGATGGTGCTGATCTCGGTGGTGGATTGCGCGGTGCGTTCCGCCAGCTTGCGCACCTCGTCGGCCACCACGGCGAAGCCGCGGCCTTGTTCGCCGGCGCGCGCGGCTTCAATGGCGGCGTTCAGCGCCAGCAGATTGGTTTGGTCGGCGACATCGCGGATCACATCGACGATGCTGGCGATGGACTCCGATTGCTGGCCCAGCGCGCCTATGGTTTCCGAGGCCGAGGACACGTCGCGCACGATGCTGTCCATGCTGGCGCTGGCGTCGTGGATGATGGCGTTGCCCTCGCTGGATTGGCTGACCGCGGCGCGCGAGAGTTGATTGGCTTGTTCCGATTGCTCGGCGCTGACCATCAGGCTGGTGCTCAACTGCTCGATCGCCGCCGCCATGCTGGCCGCCGCCTGAGTTTGCTTGGTGCTGCTGTGGGACACGTTCTGGGCGCTTTGCGCCATCTGGTCGGCGGCCGAATTGACTTCGCGCGAGGTGTCCAGCAACTGGGTCACGGTGTCGCGCAATTGGTCGCGCATCTGGCCGATGGAGGCGAGCAAGCTGCTACGGTCCTGTTCGCGCAACTGGATGCGGGTGCCCAGCTGGCCGGCGGCCAATTGCTCGACCACGCTTTGAACGTAGAAAGGCTCGCCGCCCAGTTGCAAGGTGATGGACAGATAGAGCTGGTGGAACAGGAAGCTGGCCAGCAGCATGGCGGCCAGGCCGATGCCGATGTAGAAATTGCGTTGGGCCTGCATCCGTTCGATGCGGGCTTGCAGCAGCGTGTCCAGATTGTTCAGCGTCACGTCGCCGAAGCGGGCGCCGATCTCGGCGTTTTTCGCCGCCATGCCGCTCACCGCCAAGGCCGCGCCGGTTTGGCCGGCGATGGCCTTGTCTATGGCCGCGCCCTGGCCTTGATGAAACGCGGCCAAGGCCTGGGATTCGGCGTTCAGCGCGGTCTTCAGCGCCGGATTGTAGGCCAGCGCCTTGGCCAGATCGCCATTCAAGCCGTCCAGCGCGCCGTTGATCAGCGGGCGCAGTTCCACCAGGCGGTCGCGTTCCGCCGGCGTCAGCGCCTGGCCGGCTTCCGGTTTGGCAGCCCAGGCCAGCGCTTCGCCGATATAGTTGCTCAGCGAGGGCAGCTTGGCGGTGGCGGCGTCCATCAGGTAATAGCTGTCGATGTCCGGGTCCAGCGTCAGATTGGAATTGTCGCTGGCGGCGCCGAGCAGGGCGTTGAGTTTGTCCGCTGTGCTGTCGAAGCTGGCGATCACTTGCGGCGGCGGCGCCGCACCTATCCGCGACAGCGTGCCTCGCGCGGCGCTGGCGGTTTTCCAGGCCTCGTCGGTTTGCAGGATGGCGCCGTATTGTTCATGGGCGCTTTGCAGCCGGTTCCAGCCTTGCTCCAACTGCGCCTGCGCCGCCGGCAGCGCCGCCTTGGCGGCGGCCTCGCCCTGCGCCGCTCGCACGGCCAGATCCTGAGCTTGTTCCAGCGCGCCCAGCAGGTGATGCAGCGGCTGGATGTAGGACACGCCGACTCTTTCTTTTTGCGAAAAGTCGATATTGTCCTGATTTGTTCGATACAGACCGTACACCATATAGAGTAAGGCGACGGCAAAGACCGCGCCGATCAGCGCAAAGCGGCTGGGGTAGCTCAAGCGCTGCATCAGCCTTACCACGGGCGTTGTCATGATTTCGCTCCTGACTGTGGCGGCGACGCCCGCAATGTGAACGTCTACCGCGCCAGTTCCAGAATAGGCAATTTTCACGGACTGCGATTGCCGCATGAAATGCGATGGCTGGGCTGAAGCGCCGCGTATCAGTTCATTGCGGGCGGGAGCATGAGCTTTGCCTTGTCTGGCGTATGAAGACAACCGGCCATAATGCTTAAGTCATCAAAAATGACTTTTGATTGTTTTGTGCTTGGATAAATAGGCCACTCTCTGGACGGGGTCAATGACAAAGGCGTGTCCGGGCGCGACGGAAAGCCGGCTGGCGCGGCTTTGGCCGATGGCGTCCGGCATTGCCAGCAATCACTCTATTTTGCTAAATTCGCCGGGTTTCGCATCAAAACAGTCTGACGAAGCGGTGTCCCGAAGCAGGCGGCCTGACGGCCGCGGGGAGCTGTCTCGTCAAGACCGCAACCCTCGAGCCCGGCGCCAAGATCGGGACGGGGTCAATCTTCCAGTCTGAAATCCTTCCGGCGCGCGTCGCCCATTTCCAGATTGCCACGCTCAGAGCTTTAAGAGGATCCATGGACTTGCTTCATTCGTTTATCAATGCCGCCAATGATGTGATTTGGGGCAAGATGCTGATCGGCCTGTTGCTGGCCGTCGGCTTGTATTTCTCGTTGCGTTCCGGCCTGTTGCAGCTGAGGCTGTTCGCGCGCGGCTGGCGCGAAATGATGGGCGGCCGCGGGGGCCATCGCAGCAAGGACGATATTTCGCCGTTCCAGGCTTTCGCCACCGGCCTCGCCAGCCGGGTGGGCACCGGCAATATCGCCGGCGTGGCCATCGCCATTGCCGCCGGCGGCCCCGGCGCGGTGTTCTGGATGTGGCTGACCGCCATGCTGGGCATGGCCAGCGCGTTCGCCGAATCGACTTTGGCGCAGCTGTTCAAGACCAATCACCATGACGACACCTTCCGCGGCGGCCCGGCCTACTACATCCAGAAAGGCCTGGGGCAACGCTGGCTCGGCGTGATCTTCGCCCTGTGTCTGATCCTGGCCTTCGGCCTGGTGTTCAACGCGGTGCAGGCCAACTCCATCGTGGCGGCCACCGAGGGCGCCTGGGGCTGGAACCGCTATATGGTGGGCATCGCCCTGGTGGTGATGACAGCCCCCATCATTTTTGGCGGCGTGCGCTCGGTGGCGCGGGTGGCCGAGTGGCTGGTGCCGGTGATGGCGGCCATTTATCTGCTGATGACCTTCTATGTCTTGGCGGCGCACGCGGCCGAGCTGCCGGGTTTGATCGTGTTGATCGTCAAGAGCGCCTTCGGTCTGGAGCAGGCGGCGGGCGGCTTCGCCGGCTATGCGGTGAGCCAGGCGATGATGCTGGGCATCAAGCGCGGCCTGTTCTCCAATGAGGCGGGCATGGGCTCCGCCCCCAACGCGGCGGCGACGGCGACTTCGCGTCACCCGGCGAGTCAGGGCGCGATCCAGATGTTCGGCGTCTTCATCGACACCATGGTGATCTGTACCGCCACCGCCGCCATCATTCTGCTGTCCGGCGTGTATGACCAGGGTTTGAGCGGCGTGGCGCTGACGCAGAAGGCGATCGAATCGCAGTTCGGCCCGATAGGCGCGTCCTTCTTGGCGGTGGCGATGTTCCTGTTCGCTTTTTCCACCATCATCGGCAATTACGCTTACGCCGAGGGCAATGTCGAATTCATCCGCAGCAATAAGGGGATCTTGCTGGCCTTCCGTCTGATTGTGCTGGCGATGGTGATGTTCGGCGCGGTGGCCAGCCTGCCGCTGGTGTGGGATATGGCCGACTTCGCCATGGGCCTGATGGCGCTGATCAATCTGGTGGCCATCGTGCTGCTGTCGCGTTATTTCTTCATCGTGCTGAAGGATTACGAGCGTCAGCTGAAGCGGGGCGAGTCCACCCCGGTGTTCAAGGTGGCGGATTACCCGGAACTGGCGGCCAAGGTGGAAAAAGACATCTGGTAAGCCTGCGTCCGGCTCCAACGATAAACAGCCCGCGTCATGACGCGGGCTGTTTTGTTGCTAGCCCCGTTCAAATGGTCTTGGAGTAGCGCGCCTGGGTGCGGCGCTCCCGCAGATGCCGGTCGAAGATCATCGCGATATTGCGGATCAGGAAGCGGCCCTTGGGCTCCACCATGATGAAGTCGCCGTCGAAGGACAGCAGGCCCAGTTGCTGGTATTCGCGGATCTGCGGCAGTTCTTCGGCGAAGTACTCGGCGAAGTTGATGCCGTGGATCTCTTCCAGCGCCTCCACCGACAGCGAGAAGCGACACATCAGGCCTTGGATGATGCTGCGGCGCAGGATGTCGTCATTGTCCAGCGTCAGCCCGCGCAACACCGGCAGATGGCCGCTGTCCAGCGCCGCGTAATAACTGTCCAGGTCCTTGGCGCTCTGGCTGTAACAGGGGCCGACCTTGCCGATGGAGGACACGCCAAGACCGATCATGTCGCAGTCCGCATGGGTGGAGTAGCCCTGGAAATTGCGTTGCAGCCGGCCCTGGCGCAGGGCGGAGGCCAGTTCGTCGTCCGGCTTGGCGAAGTGATCCATGCCGATGAAGACATAGCCGGCGTCGGCCAGGCGCTGCACCGAATCCTGCAGGATGTCCAGCTTGGTTTCCGGCGAGGGCAGATCGGCCTCGTTGATGCGCCGCTGCGGCATGAACACGGTGGGCAGGTGGGCGTAGTTGTACAGCGCCAGCCGGTCCGGCCCGATGGCGATCACCTTGTCCAGCGTGCGGCGCACCGATTCCCGGGTCTGCAGCGGCAGGCCGTAGATCAGATCGACGCTGACGGACTTGAAACCGGCGTCGCGCGCGGCCTGGATCACCTCCAGCGTTTCCTCTTCGGACTGCACCCGGTTCACCGCCTGCTGCACCGTCGGTTCAAAGTCCTGAATCCCGACGCTGATGCGGTTGAAGCCGAGTTCGGCCAGTTTGAAGATTGTCGCCGCGCTGACTTTGCGCGGGTCTATTTCTATGGAATACTCCCCCTCCTTCAAGAACTCGAAATGAGTCTTGAGCAAGGTCATCAATCGTTCCAGTTGCGCGTCGGACAAGAAAGTGGGGGTGCCGCCGCCGAAATGCAGCTGTATCACTTGCTCGCGGCGGCCCAGACAGGAGGCGATCATGCGGACCTCCTTCTCCAGGTAGTCCAGGTACAAGTCCGCTTTGCCGCTGTCCTTGGTGATGATCTTGTTGCAACCGCAGTAGTAGCAGATAGTGTTGCAAAAAGGTATATGAGCGTACAATGATAAAGGTTTCCGGTTGGCGCCGATGCTGCGCTGCCGTAGCCAGTGGATGTAGTCTCTTTCGGCAAAACCCGGCGTAAAGCGATCCGCTGTCGGGTATGACGTATATCTAGGACCTGTCCCGTCGAGGCGCTCAATCAGCGCGCGGTCGAATTCAAAATGGGCAGGAGAAAATGGGTGGGTGGTCTTCATGTCGTATTTGGATGGCAAAACCTCTGGTGGACTGGTAAATTTGCGGAAATCCTGCGAATTTCGCTTTGATAAGGGTCAAGCTTCATCGCAAGCTTGTACTAAACATGCCATGTCCGATCAGAACCATATCTCTTTGCATAACCTGAAGGTCTCCTGCTCCAACTGCAGCCTGAAGGAACTTTGTCTACCTGTGGGGCTTAACCGCGAGGAGCTGACCCAGCTCGACGCGGTGATCCGCCAAAGCCGCCGTTTGAAGCGCGGCGAGTACTTGTTCCGCAGCGGCGAAGGCTTCCGTTCGCTGTTCGCGGTGCGCACCGGCTTCTTCAAGACCAGCGTCGCCAGCCAGGACGGCCGCGAGCAGGTCACCGGCTTCCATATGTCCGGCGAACTGATGGGCCTGGACGGCATTTCCGCCAATGTGCACGGCTGCGACGCCATCGCGCTGGAGGACAGCGAGGTGTGCGAGCTGCCGTTCAGCCGCATGGAGAGCCTGGGCCGCGAAATTCCCACCCTGCAGCACCATTTCTACCGTCTGATGAGCCGCGAGATCGTTCGCGATCAGAATGTAATGTTGTTATTGGGCAACATGAAGGCGGAAGAGCGCCTGGCCGCCTTCCTGCTCAATCTGTCGCAGCGTCTGTCCACCCGCGGCTTCGCCGCCAACGACTTCATCCTGCGCATGAGCCGCGAGGAAATCGGCAGCTTCCTCGGCCTGAAGCTGGAAACCGTCAGCCGCACGCTGTCCAAGTTCCAGCAGCAAGGCTGGATCACCGTCGATCACAAGCACATCCAACTGGTGATGGTGGACGAATTGAAGGCGCTGATTTCCGGCTGCGCTCACGCCAACGGACATTGATTCCGCCGCGCGGGCGGACAGATGGAAAACGCAAGGCAAGCCCTCGGGCTTGCCTTTTTTCATGGGGCCGGCGCGCAGTCCGCGATTTGCAGCAGCAGCCGCGACAGCGGCGCCTCCTGAGGCCAGCCCGGCGGCACGGCGAAGCCGCGGGCCACTTCATGCCAGTCGCCGTCGGGGCCGGGCTGCAGTTCGGCCAGCAGCTGCGGCGCCTCGGCCTGTTCCAGGCGCGCGCGTAGTTCCGCCGCGTCGGCGGTGTGTTCCCGCGAGCGGCGCGCCGGCGCCAGCCAACTGAGCCTGGGCAGCCAGGCCCAGCGCGAATCCGCGTTCAGCGCCGGCCAGTCGCCGCGCAGCGGCCAGTATTGCCCGTACAGCGGCTGGGCGCCGGGCGGCGCTTCCGGCGCGGTGTCGCGGGCGTGGAACAGCCAGCCGCTGAGCCGAGCGCCGACCGCGCAGCCCTCAAAGCCTGCCGGCAGCGTCGCTTGCGCAGCCGGGTGGCGGGACAGGCGCAGCTGGGTTTGCAGTTTATGGGCTTTCAGCGCCCAGGCGTCGCGTAGGCTGGGGCCGGTCAAGGTGTCCGCGCTGCGGCCCAGTTGCAGATAGAACTTGCTGGCGGCTTCCAGATGCAGCGGTTGGCCGTCTAGGCGCAGCAAGAAGTCGAACTCGCCGACGGTGCGGCCGTCCGGCGCGCGCACCGGCAGATTGCTGGCCACCAGTTCGATGTGCGGCGCCAGCCGGAACCAGAAGGACAGCAGCCGTTCCGCGTAATGGCCCAGACGGCGGGTGGGCTGGCGCGCCAGCCAGTGCTGAAGTTCGGCAGGATCGGCGTCCAGCGTTTGCAGCAAGGCCGGGCCGTCGGCCCCCAGCAGCCGCTGCGGCGGGATGTCCGCGCCGCTGCGCCAGGGCGAGGGCGCGGAGAGCAGAAAAGCCAGATCGCGCACCGCCGGGTGCGCGTAGGGCAGGGTGAACGGCGGCTTATTCGCCATCCTGTCCGGGCGCGTCGCGGCGGACTTCGCCGTCGGCGGCGCGCTGCACCTGTTTGAGGAAGCCGCGCAGGATGTCGATTTCCTCGCGCAGCAGGCCGGCGCGGTTGAACAGGGTGCGCATCCGGCGCATCATCCGTTCGCTGTTGCGGCGGCGGAAATAGCCTATCTTGTCCATGGTCTGTTCCAGGTGGCCGCAGAAGCCCTCCACCTCGCCCAGCGCCGCCGCGTCGCTGTCTGCGCGCAGATAGTCGACGTCCACGCCGGTGTGGCTGAACAGTTCGTAAGTCATCACCTGCACCGCCATCGCCAGATTCAGCGAGAAGTAGTCCGGGTTGCCGGGGATGGTGACCAGGCGGTTGCATTGTTCGACTTCTTCAATGGACAGGCCGAAGGTCTCGTTGCCGAACACCAGGGCCACCTGTTCGCCGGCGCGGGCGCGCGCCACCAGTTCCGGCGTGGTCTGGCGCGGGGTGGACAGCGGGGTGGTCAGCTCGCGACGGCGGCTGGTCAGCGCGCAGGCGATGGTGACGTCTTGCAAGGCCTCGGCCAGGCTGGACACCACGGTGGCCTGCTCCAGAAGATCCACCGCGCCGGAGGCCAGCGTATTGGCCTCGTCGCTGGGAAACACTTTGGGTTCAACCAGATACAGCCGGCTCAGGCCCATGGTTTTCATCGCCCGGGCGGCGGAGCCGATATTGCCCGGATGGTTGGGGCGGGCCAACACGATGCGAATGTTTTTCAGAAAATCAGGTACTTGGGGTTTATTCATCAGCAGTTTCACATTAAAATAGCCGGCTTATCGAAAAGCCCGCGCGCCGTTTTGCGCGCAAGGCCAGCGTTTGCCGGATTGGGCAGGCGTGCGGCCTTGCCCGATTGCGCCGGGTTTTTCTTGTTCCTTAACCCAGATTGTTACTAGCAGACGTCGCGTCATGTGGCGGACGTCTGTCATGGTTGAAAGTGTAGAGGCCGTCAATGCATCCGATGCTCAATGTCGCGGTGAAAGCCGCTCGCCGCGCCGGCAGTGTCATCCAGCGCGCGTCGCTGAATCTCGACGCGGTGCGCGTAGAGCGCAAGAAACACAATGACTTCGTGACCGAAGTGGACCGCGCCGCGGAAGAGTCCATCATCGCTTCCATTCTGGAAGCTTATCCCAAGCACGCGATTCTAGCAGAAGAGTCCGGCGCGAAAGGCATCGGTTCGTCGGAATACGAGTGGATCATCGATCCGATCGACGGCACTACCAACTTCCTGCGCGGCCACCCGCAGTACGCGATCTCCATCGCGCTGGCGCACAAGGGCCAGGTGCAGCAAGCCGTGGTCTTCGACCCCAACCGCAACGATCTGTTCACCGCCTCGCGCGGCGTCGGCGCCTTCCTCAACGATCGCCGCATCCGCGTGTCCAAACGCTTCATGATGAATGAATGCGTGATCGCCACCGGCTTCCCGGTGTCCGACCAAAGTTATATCGACCAATACCTGGGCATGCTCAAGGATGTGCTGGCCAAGACCGCCGGCGTACGCCGCGAAGGCGCGGCCTCGCTGGACCTGTGCAATGTCGCTTGCGGCCGCGTGGAAGGTTTCTGGGAGCTGAACCTCAAGCCTTGGGACATCGCCGCGGGCAGCCTGATCGTGCAGGAAGCGGGCGGCATCGTCACCGATTTGTCCGGCGAACAAGGCTGGCTGGAGTCCGGCGACATCGTCGCCGCCAACCCGAAAGTGCTGGCGCAGCTGCTGCATACGCTGGCGCCGCATATCGGCAAGTAAGCGCTGCCGGTTTGGGCCCCTTGGGGTTTGAGCGGCTAACGCGTCACGGCGTCCTCGGGGGCGCCGTTTTTGTTTGGAGCGTGATATGAAACAGTTTTTGGGTTCGGTCGCCCTGGTGGTGACGGATTACGATGAAGCCATCGCCTGGTATGTGGACAAGCTGGGCTTTGTCTTGCTGGAGGATGAGCGCCAGGGCGAGGACAAGCGCTGGGTGCGCGTGGCGCCGCCGGGAGCGAGCGAGTGCGCGCTGCTGCTGGCCAAGGCGAGCAATGCGCGGCAGCAGGCGGCGGTGGGCGGCCAGACCGGCGGCCGCGTGGGTTTCTTCCTGCATACCGACGATTTCTGGCGCGATTACCGCCGCATGGCGGCGGCGGGCGTGAGCTTCAGCGAGCAGCCGCGCGAGGAGGAATACGGCACCGTGGTGGTGTTCGAGGACTTGTACGGCAATCGCTGGGATTTGCTGCAGTTGAAGTCCGACGTTTAAACGCCGGCTGGGCCCCGTGAATAACAAAGAGCCGCGCATTGCGCGGCTCTTTGTTATTCACGTCGCCAAAAACCGCCGGCTCGTCGTCGGCAGCGGCTTGCGGCTGCGGCGGATAGGCGTCCGCTTCGTTCCAATCCAGATCCCAATCCAGATCCAGTTCGGCCAGCATGGCCTGGCGTCCGGCCTGGCGCTGTCCGGAGCGGCTTTGTCCGTGGGCGCCGCCTTTTTTCATGATGGGCGCGCAAGCGTGCGGATTGCGCGGTTTGATCGTGTGCATGGAGTGCTCCTGTGCTTGGGGCCCGCTGAGCGGGCGGAAGACGGCGGCGCGGACGCCGCCGGGTAAATCAGTTGTGCACCATCAGGCTGGCCACCTTGGTGGTGATGATGTCCACCGCCGGATCATTGGCGCCGTGCGGCAGGATCACATCGGCGAAGCGCTTGGTGGGCTCGATGAACTGGTTGTGCATCGGGCGCACCGTGGTCAGGTATTGTTCGATCACGCTGTCGGTGGTGCGGCCGCGTTCGGTGATGTCGCGCTTGAGACGACGGATGAAGCGCACGTCGGAATCGGTGTCGACGAAGATCTTCAAGGACATCATGTCGCGCAGCGCGGCGTCGTACAGCGGGAACAGGCCTTCGATGACGATGACCGGCGCCGGCTGCACGGTGATGGTTTCCTCGGCGCGGGTGTGGTTGGCGAAGTCGTAGACCGGCATTTCGATGGCGCGGCCGTTGCGCAGATCGTCGATGTGCTCGATCAGCAGCGGCCAATCGAAGGCTTGCGGGTGGTCGTAGTTGGTGGCCAGCCGTTGTTCGAAGGTCAGATGGCTCTGATCGCGGTAGTAATAGTCTTGAATGATCACTGCCGCCATCTCGGAGCCAATGGTTTCCAGCACTTGATTGGTCACCGTGGTTTTACCGCTGCCGCTGCCGCCTGCAACGCCGATGATGAACGGGGTGGTCATGAAACTATCCTTCTACGCGTAAAAATGATAAAAAAACGCGCCATTCTAATGAGTTATGGCGCGTCCTTCCACTCTAATTGCGACATTATCCGCTATGAAGCGCGCTGACCTTCCGCCTGGGCGGCCTCATACCACTCCCGCATCGCCGGCAAAGCCAGCAGACGATCGACGTAAGCCTGCGATTGCTCCGGCAATTTGACGTTATAAGTGTGGAAGCGGGTGGCGATGGGAGCGAAGAAGGCGTCGGCGATGCTGAAGCCGCCGAAGATGAATTCGCCGTTGGCCTGGTGGCGCGGCAGATGCTCTTCCCACAGCGAGATGATGCGGGCGATGTCGAACTCCACCGCCGGCGTGCTCTGATAATTGATGTGGCGCAGCGTCAGATTCATCGCTAGGTGTTCGCGCAGCGCGGAGAAGCCGGAGTGGATCTCGGCGACGATGGAGCGGGCGATCGCGCGCAGTCCCGCGTCGTCCGGCCACAGCTTGGCGGCGGGAAAGCATTCGGCCAGGTATTCGCAGATGGCCAGCGAATCCCAGATCCGCAGCTTGCGGTCTATCAGCACGGGCACCTTGCCGGCCGGGTTGGCGGCCAGGATGCGGGCCTTGGTGTCGGACAGATAGAGATCGATCTGCTGCTCTTCAAACGGCTCGTCCAGCATTTTCAGCACCAGCCAGGGGCGCAGGGACCAGGAGGAGTAGTTTTTATTGCCGATGATGAGGGTGAACATCAGGGAGCTCCGTTTCGAAAGAGGAGGCTGCCGGCGGGCTGTCGCAGCCTTTGTCCGATGATACCGCCATCGGCCCGTCTTTTCCTATGCGGAGACGGCGGGTTTTGGGCCCAAGACGGCAAAAAGGCCGCATCCTGCGACGCGGCCTTGCTAAAACGGGGGGCGGGGAGGCTTATTCCACCTCGTCGATCCAGGCTTGCTGGATCGCCTCCAGCACGCGTTCGCCGCCGCGGCTGTGGTCGTCGTCAAAATCCGGCAGCTCGACGACCCAGTTGTGCAGATCAACGAAGCGCACGGTCTTGGGGTCGACTTCCGGATGGGTTTCCGCCAGTTCGATGGCGATGTCCAGCACGTCGGTCCATTTCATCTTGTGTCTCTCCTGAGCCTGATTTGCGGTACTTGAGTTTGATTTTTCTTATCAAGCGGCGATGCCGCGAAGCCAAGCCGCAGACAGTGCTATGGCACGGCAAGGCGGCGGCGACAAAGGCAGTGCGCTTGAGAAGGAAAACTCAATGGTGTTCGCGGGCGTGGTTGATGGTGTACCGGGGAATGTCTATCACCAAATCCTCATCGGCGACAATGGCCTGGCAGGACAGCCGGGACTGGGCTTCCAGTCCCCAGGCCTTGTCCAGCAGGTCTTCTTCCAGCTCGTCGGCTTCGTTCAGGGAGTCGCCGCCTTCGCGGACGATGCAATGGCAGGTTGTGCAGGCACAGGACATCTCGCAGGCGTGCTCGATCTCGATATCGTGATCCAGCAGGACCTGGCAGATGTTCTGGCCGGGTTCGGCGTTGTCGATGACCAGGCCTTCCGGGCAGAGGTCGGCGTGGGGCAATACGATGATTCGCGGCATGGCGGATCCTTACAAATCGGAAATGTTGTGGCCTTTGAGCGCGCGTCGGATATTGCGATCCATGCGGCGCGAGGCGAATTCTTCGGTGGCGCGGTTGAGGCGGCCGGAGGCCTCGTTGACCTCGCGCGCGATTTGAGCGGCGGCGATGGCCGCGTCCACGGCCGCCAGCGCCTCTTCCACCGCGGCGCGCTCGTCGGCGTCCAGTAGGTCGCCGTCGCTGGCGAGCGCAACGCGACAGGCCTCGCTGAGGCTGGTGGCGTCGACGACGGCTTCGCGCAGCTTGCGCGCCTCAATGTCTTCATGCACATGGGTCATGGACTCGGTCAGCATGCGGCTGATTTCCTCGTCGCTCAGGCCGTAGGAGGGCTTGACCTCGATGCGCGCTTCCACGCCGTTGGTCTGTTCGCGGGCGGACACTTCCAGCAGGCCGTCGGCGTCCACCTGGAAGGTGATGCGGATGCGCGCCGCGCCGGCCACCATCGGCGGGATGCCGCTCAGGGTGAACTTGGCCAGCGAACGGCAATCGGCCACCAGCTCGCGCTCGCCTTGCAGCACGTGGATGGACATCGCGGTCTGGCCGTCCTTGAAGGTGGTGAAGTCCTGAGCGCGGGCCACAGGGATGGTGCTGTTGCGCGGAATGATCTTCTCGGTCAGGCCGCCCATGGTCTCGATGCCCAGCGACAGCGGGATCACGTCCAGCAGCAGCCACTCGTCGTCGCCCTTGTTGCCGGCCAGCACATTGGCCTGGATCGCCGCGCCCAAGGCGACGACCTTGTCCGGGTCCAGATTGGTCAGCGGCTCCTGGCGGAAGAAATCGCCGACGGCTTTTTGCACTTGGGGCATGCGGGTGGCGCCGCCCACCATCACCACGCCATGGACCTCGTCCGCGGCGACGCCGGCGTCGCGCAGCGCCTTGCGCACCGGCAGCAGGGTCTTGTCCACTAGGTTCTTGGTGATGCCGCGGAAGGTGTCCTGGTCCAGCGTCAGGTTCAGGGCCTGGCCGTCGGACAGCAGCGCGGTGATCTGAGTCTCCGCGTGCTCGGTCAGCGCTTCCTTGGCCTCGCGGGCGCGGGTCAGCAGCAAGCGGGTATCCTGGGCGCCTAGCCCGGACAGGCCGGCTTGTTCCAGCATCCAGCAGTAGACGCGATGGTCGAAGTCGTCGCCGCCCAGCGCGGAGTCGCCGCTGGTGGCCAGCACTTCGAACACGCCGCGGCTGAGCTTGAGAATGGATACGTCGAAGGTGCCGCCGCCCAGATCGTAGACGACGTATATGCCTTCGCTGCCGTTGTCCAGCCCGTAGGCGATGGCGGCGGCGGTGGGTTCGTTCAGCAGGCGCAGCACGTTCAGGCCGGCCAGACGCGCGGCGTCCTTGGTGGCCTGACGCTGGGCGTCGTCGAAATAGGCCGGCACGGTGATGACCGCGCCGGTCAGATCGCCGCCCAGGCTGGCTTCGGCGCGCTGTTTCAGGGTGCGCAGAATGTCGGCGGAGATTTCCACCGGGCTTTTGATGCCGCCGCGGGTCACCAGTTGCAGCATGCCGGGCGCGTCGACGAAGCGATAGGGCAGGTTGCGGACGTCCGGCAGATCGGCCAGGCCGCGGCCCATGAAGCGCTTCACCGAGACGATGGTGTTGTGCGGGTCCTTGTTCTGCTCTTTCTGGGCGTCGTAGCCCACGCTGACGCCGCCTTCTTCGGCGTAGCGCACCACCGAGGGCAGCAGGCTGCGGCCGTGCTCGTCCTTGAGCACGGCGGCGGATCCGCTGCGCACCGAGGCCACCAGGGAATTGGTGGTGCCCAGATCGATGCCGATCGCCAAGCGGTGTTGGTGAGGGGCGGCGGAGAGGCCGGGTTCGGCGATTTGCAGTAAGGCCATATTTAGTTCAAATCAGTTCGAGGTAAGCCGCCTGCTGCTGCGGAGGCGGATGGAGAGGACGGGCCGGAGCGCGATCCCCACGACGGGGAAGGGCCGGCGGCCGAGGGCTCAGTCAAGCAGCGCCTCGATGGCATCGCCGATTTCCTGGTCCAGTTTTTCCAAAAACCGCAATTTTCTCACTAGAAGCGCGGCGGCGTCCAAGTCGGCGCGCTGGTCCAGCGCCAGCTCCAACTCGGCCTGATGCGCGCGGCTCTCATCCCGCAACTGGCGCGACAAGGCTTCCAGGCGTTCGAGTTCGCCGCCGGCGCGGGCTTCTTCGATGTTTTCGCGCCATTCCATCTGCGCCATTAGGAAGGCGGCCGGCATCTGAGTGTTGGTGTCTTCCTGGGTGTCCACGCCGGCGAGCGTCAGCAGGTAGCGGGCGCGGTTCAGCGGCGACTTCAGCGTTTGGTAGGCTTCGTTGACCCGGGTGGCCTGCATCAGCGCGCTGCGTTTTTCGGCGTCGGAGCTGCTGGCGTAGCGGTCGGGATGGACCTGGGCCGCGGCGGTGCGCCAGGCGTGCTCCAGCGCTTGGCTGTCGATGGCGAAACGGCGCGGCAGATTGAACAGGGAGAAGAAGTCTTGGCTGAAATCGGTGCTCATAGGGATGGGGCCGGAAAACCTAGCGTACAGTTGGACGACGGGCGGGCGGCGCCGAAGCGCGCCCGCCTGCCGGGGTCAGACGTTGAAGCTTTCGCCGCAGCCGCACTCGTTTTTGACGTTGGGGTTGTTGAACTGAAACCCCTCGTTCAAGCCTTCCTTGGCGTAATCCAGCTCGGTGCCGTCGAGATAGGCCAGGCTCTTGGCATCGGTGAACACGGTGACGCCATGGCTTTCAAAGGTCACGTCTTCGTCGCTGGCCGCGTCGACGAACTCCAGCTTGTAGGCCATGCCGGAGCAGCCGGAGGTCTTGACGCCCAGACGGATGCCCAAGCCCTTGCCGCGTTTGGCGATGAAGGCGCTGACGTGAGCGGCGGCGCGTTCGGAAAGGGTGATAGCCATGATGTGTCCCCGCTGATTATTTGCCGTGCTTTTGCTTGTAGTCGTTGACCGCAGCCTTGATCGCGTCTTCGGCCAGGATGGAGCAGTGAATCTTCACCGGCGGCAAGGCCAGTTCTTCGGCGATGGCGGTGTTCTTGATATCCAGCGCCTCGTCCAGCGATTTGCCCTTGACCCATTCGGTCACCAGCGAGGAGGAGGCGATGGCGGAGCCGCAGCCGTAAGTCTTGAACTTGGCGTCCTGAATCACGCCGTCCTCGCCCACCTTGATTTGCAGCTTCATCACGTCGCCACAGGCCGGCGCGCCCACCATGCCGGTGCCCACGCTGTCGTCGCCTTTTTCGAAAGAGCCCACGTTGCGCGGGTTTTCGTAGTGATCCATTACCTTGTCGCTGTATGCCATGATTGTCTCCTTCAGCGCCGCTCCGGCCTGGCCGGCTCGGCGCTGGATATTGCTGTCGCCCTTAGTGGGCGGCCCATTGAACCGAATTCAGATCCACGCCGTCTTTGAACATTTCCCACAAGGGGGACAGTTCGCGCAGCTTGCCGATCTTTTGGTTTAGCAGATTCACCGCGAAGTCGATTTCCTCCTCGGTGGTGAAGCGGCCCAGCGTGAAACGGATCGAGCTGTGGGCCATTTCGTCGTTGCGGCCCAGCGCGCGCAGCACGTAGGACGGCTCCAGCGAAGCCGAGGTACAAGCCGAACCGCTGGATACGGCCAGCTCCTTGATCGCCATGATCAGGCTTTCGCCTTCGACGAAGTTGAAGCTGACATTGAGGTTGTGCGGCACGCGTTGGTCGATGTCGCCGTTGATGTAGACCTCTTCCATGTTCTTGATGCCGTTCCACAGGCGATCGCGCAGCATGCGGATGCGTTCGCGCTCGCTGTCCATCTCTTCGCGGGCGATGCGGAAGGCTTCGCCCATGCCCACGATCTGGTGGGTGGCCAGGGTGCCGGAGCGGAAACCGCGCTCATGGCCGCCGCCGTGCATCTGCGCTTCCAGGCGCACGCGCGGCTTGCGGCGCACGTACAGCGCGCCGATGCCTTTGGGGCCGTACACTTTGTGGGCGGACAGGCTGAGCAGGTCCACTTTCTGCTTTTCCATGTCGATGATCACCTTGCCCGGCGCCTGGGTGGCGTCGACATGGAAGATCACGCCCTTGGCGCGGCAGATTTCGCCCAGCTGTTCGATGTCCTGCACCACGCCGATTTCATTGTTGACGAACATCACCGAGGCGACGATGGTGTCCGGGCGGATGGCGGCCTTGAATTCTTCAATGTCCAGCAGGCCGTTGTCCTGCACGCCCAGATAGGTCACTTCAAAGCCCTGGCGTTCCAGCTCGCGCATGGTGTCCAGCACCGCCTTGTGTTCGGTCTTGACGGTGATCAGGTGCTTGCCCTTGCTCTTGTAGAAGTGGGCGGCGCCCTTGATCGCCAGGTTGTCGGACTCGGTGGCGCCGGAGGTCCAGACGATTTCCTTGGAGTCGGCGTTGATCAGCTTGGCCACTTCAGCGCGCGCGTTCTCCACCGCTTCCTCCGCGTCCCAGCCGAAGCTGTGGCTGCGGGAGGCCGGGTTGCCGAACTTTTCGTAAAGATAGGGAATCATCTTGTCGGCAACGCGCGGGTCTACCGGCGTGGTGGCCGAGTAGTCGAGGTAGATCGGATGCTTGAGCTGGCTCATTTATATTCTCTCCACAGAAGATGGGTCCGCGCCTCACAGGGCGCCGGAGGCGGCAGAAGCGTGAACCACGCTGCATTCGCGCTTATCCTGCAATACAGTGTTTTCCTTGGTCTTTTGCTGCTCAACCAGGCTGGCGAGGCTGACCTTGGACAGGTAGTCGAAAATGGTGACGTTCAGATTGGTCCACAAATCGTGGGTCATGCAGCGCTGATTGCCGCGACAGTTCTCGCGGCCGCCGCACTGGGTGGCGTCCACCGGTTCGTCCACGGCGGTGATGATGTCGGCCACGGAGATGTCGATCGGGGTCTTGGCCAGGGTGTAGCCGCCGCCGGGGCCGCGCACGCTGTCCACCAGTTCGGCGCGCCGCAGCTTGCCGAAGAGTTGTTCCAAGTAGGAGAGCGAGATGCCTTGACGCTCGCTGATGCCGGCCAGCGTGACCGGGCCGCCGCTCTCGCGCAATGCCAGATCCAGCATCGCGGTGACGGCAAAACGCCCTTTAGTGGTTAAACGCATGTCTCTGGTCTCCAAGAGTGGGTATTTGGAGGAGGATGAATTCCTGATGCAGACGATTATACCTAATATCCGACTGTTTTAGTCAACTATTATCGGCGGAGGCTAATGAGGATGCGGCTGCGCAAAGCCGATCATTTTACTCGGTTTTTAGTTCGAGGGGTAGTTTTGCCTACGGGATCCGCGGCAGGCCGCAGGCCGGAATCGGGCGTCGGCAAGGCGGCGCGAGCCGGCCGCGCAGAGGCGGGAAGGGCCGCGAGCCGCGCCGCGGCGGCGTTTGCGGTTTTATTACTTTCAGATGAAGGGCTTGGTGTAGAATCCGGCGACGGATAAGGATCGTCCGCGGACGGGCCGAAACGGGGCGGGCATTTCCGCTCGGGCGGCGCAGCGAGGACTGTCGTCGCCGCAACAAAAATCTACACTTACCCGGGTCACGGGGGGCTAAAAGGACAATTCATGCACAAGGTCGTCATTAGCGGAACCGGCTTGTTCACGCCGCCGCACGCGGTCAGCAACCAGGAACTGGTCGCGGCTTTCAATGCCTTTGTACACGCTCACAATCAGCAGCACGCGGACCGGATCGCCGCCGGAGAAATGGAAGCGCTGGCCGAGTCCAGTTCCGAATTCATTGAGAAAGCCTCCGGCATCAAGCAACGTTTCCTGATGGACAAGAGCGGGGTGCTGGATCCGGCCAGAATGGCGCCGCGTTTGCCGGAGCGCGGCAACGACGAGTTGTCGGTGCAGGCGGAGATGGCGGTGGCCGCGGCGCGCCAGGCGCTGGAACGCGCCGGCCGCAGCGCCGCGGACATCGACATGGTCATCGTCGCCTGCTCCAATATGCAGCGTCCGTACCCGGCGGTGTCCATCGAAGTGCAGCAGGCGCTCGGCATCCAGGGCTACGCCTTCGATATGAACGTGGCCTGCTCGTCCGCCACCTTCGGCATTCAGACCGCGGTCAACGCCGTCGCCTGCGGCCAGGCGCGCGCGGTGCTGATGGTGAATCCGGAAATCTGTTCCGCCCATTTGAACTTCCGCGACCGCGACAGCCACTTCATCTTTGGCGACGCTTGCACCGCGGTGGTGCTGGAGCGCGCCGAGGCGGCGAGCTCGGCGCAGCGTTACGAGGTGCTGGGCAGCAAGCTGGCCACGGTGTTCTCCAATAATATCCGCAACAACTTCGGCTTCCTCAATCGTTGCGACGAGGCGGGGATAGGCCAGCCGGACAAGCTTTTCGTGCAGCAAGGCCGCAAGGTGTTCAAGGAAGTCTGCCCGATGGTGGGCGATCATATCGCCGCGCATCTGGAAGGCCTGGGCATCGCGCCGGCCGAGGTGGCGCGCTTCTGGCTGCACCAGGCCAATCTGGCGATGAACCAGCTGATCTCCCGGCGCGTGCTGGGCCGCGAGGCCGGAGATCAAGAGGCACCGGTGATTCTGGACCGTTACGCCAACACCAGTTCCGCCGGCTCCGTGATTGCATTCCATCTGCATTCGGATGACCTGCGGAGCGGGGATGTCGGCGTCATTTCATCTTTTGGCGCGGGCTATTCGGTGGGCAGCGTTGTGCTGAGGAAAATCTGATAAGCCGGAAAAAATAGTCCTAGCGCGAAGGGCCCTTGGCAGAAAAAAGCAGAGGACGCTTGTCAAAAGCGTCCTCTCTGCATAATGTATCCCCCCATGGCGGGCTAGGATCCCGCTGACAAGAAAGACCGATGAGTCTGTACAAGGGAAAGGAAATAAAGATGCAAACTGTCAAGAAAGCGCTGTTGGCAGCCGGCCTGATCGCCGGGACCGCGATGGCCGCCCAGGCCGCCGGCACCCTGGTGTACTGCTCCGAAGGCAGCCCGGCGGGTTTCGACCCTGGTCAATACACTACCGGCACCGATTTCGACGCTTCCGCCGAAACCGTGTTCAACCGCCTGGTGCAGTTCCAACGCGGCGGCACCAAGGTGGTGCCGGCGCTGGCAGAGAAATGGGATGTGGCCGCCGACGGCCTGAGCTACACCTTCCATCTGCGCAAGGGCGTGAAGTTCCAGACCACCGACTACTTCAAGCCGACCCGCGAATTCAACGCCGACGATGTGGTGTTCACCTTCAGCCGCATGGTCGACAAGAACCATCCGTTCCGCAAAGCCTATCCGACCGAATTCCCGTATTTCACCGATATGGGTTTGGACACCAATATCGTCAAGGTCGAGAAAATTGACGCCAACACCGTCAAGTTCACTCTGAAGAGCCTGGACGCGGCCTTCCTGCAGAACCTGGCGATGAGCTTCGCCTCGGTGCAGTCCGCCGAGTACGCGGACAAGCTGCTCAAGGCCGGCAAGCCGCAGCTGATCAATCAGCAGCCGGTGGGCACCGGCCCGTTCATCTTCAAGCGTTACCAGAAAGACGCGCAGATCCGCTTCGCCGCCAACAAGGAATACTGGAACAAGGCCGACGGCCCGAAAGTGGACAATCTGGTGTTCGCCATCACCACCGACGCTTCCGTGCGCTACCAGAAGCTGAAAGCCGGCGAGTGCCAGATCACCGTCAACCCGCGGCCGACCGATCTGGCCGCGATGAAGGCCGATTCCAAGCTGTCGGTGACCGCGCAGCCGGGCTTCAACCTGGGCTACCTGGCTTACAACGTCAAGCACAAGCCGCTGGAGAAGCTGGAAGTGCGTCAGGCGCTGGACATGGCGATCAATAAGAAAGCCATCATCGACGCGGTGTACCAGGGCGCCGGCCAGCCGGCCACCAATCCGATGCCGCCGACCCAGTGGTCCTACAACAAGAGCCTGAAAGACGCGCCTTACGATGTGGCCAAGGCCAAGGCGCTGCTGGCCAAGGCCGGCTACCCCAACGGCTTTGAATTGAGCTTGTGGGCGATGCCGGTACAGCGTCCGTACAACCCCAACGCCAAACTGATGGCGGAAATGGTGCAGTCGGACTGGGCCAAGATCGGCGTCAAGGCCAAGATCACTTCCTACGAATGGGGCGAGTACATCAAGCGCGCCAAGGCCGGCGAGCATGACACGATGTTGATCGGCTGGACCGGCGACAACGGCGATCCGGACAACTGGCTGGGCGTGCTGTTCGGCTGCGACGCGATGAACGGCAACAACTTCTCCAAGTGGTGCTACAAGCCGTTTGAAGACCTGATCCAGAAGGGCAAGCGCACCGCCAACGTGGCCGAGCGCACCAAGCTGTACATGAAGGCTCAGGAAATCGTCAAACAGCAAGTGCCGATGACCACCATCGCCCACTCCACCGTCAATCAGCCGATGCTGAAATCGGTGCAGGGCTTCAAGGTCAGCCCCTTCGGCCTGAACTCCTTCTACGGCGTCAGCGTCAAGTAAGCCAGAAATAATAAAAACACGGCGACATCGGGGGCCTGGCCCCCGATGTTTTGGCTAAGTTCGGCGAATGGCGCTGCTGATGCCGGCCTGTCCGCGTTGCGGCCGGGACCGACGCTGAAGCGGAGCGCTATTGGCCACTACAAGCCTTGGGTTTCCAGTCGCACGCAGAGGCGGCGGGCCCGATGGCGGCGGAACGTCTACTGGGTGGTTTTCAGAGGGTAGTCAGTCACAGCGTGGAGAGGCTGTGCGTCCGGCTTGACCTGGGTCAAGCTCGTCTGCGGCGAGGGGTGCTATCTTGCACTTGCCGTGGCGGTGGCGCAGCTGATGTGGGTGGGTGGTTCAGTTGCATGCCATCGCTTCGGCGCTCTTCTTGCTGTTTTCCTTGCTTCTTCTCCGTCCGATTCCGGTAACGTCTCCCCAAAACGCAATAGAGCCGTCGTTCGCCGTTTGCCATGCAAGGCGTCGTCGCTCTGGGTCTCATTTGAGTATTGCGCCCAGTCGCCCAGCGGGGCCGGCGCAAGGGAGAAGTCCTCATGTTTTCCTTTATTCTGCGAAGGTTGGGTTTATTGGTGCCAACCTTCTTCGGCATCACGCTGCTGACCTTCGGCCTGATCCGCATGATTCCGGGCGATCCGGTGGAGGTGATGGTGGGCGAGCGCGCGCTCGATCCGCAAATGCACGCCGAAGCCTTGCATCGCCTGGGTCTGGACAAGCCGCTGTACGCTCAGTATTTCGACTACGTGGTCAATCTGCTGCATGGCGACCTGGGCGAGTCCCTGGTGACCAAGACCGGGGTGTGGACCGAGTTCAAAACCCTGTTCCCCGCCACGCTGGAATTGGCGATCTCCGCCTTGATCTTCGCCACCGTGCTGGGTCTGCTGGCCGGCGTCATCGCCGCCATCAAGCGCGGCTCGCTGTTCGACCACGGCGTGATGGGCATCTCGCTGACCGGTTTCTCCATGCCCATCTTCTGGTGGGGCCTGATCCTGATCATGTTCTTCTCGGTCAAGCTGGGCTGGACCCCGGTGTCCGGCCGCGTCGACCTGACCTTCGACATCGCGCCGCATACCGGCTTCATGCTGATCGACTCCTGGATGGCGGAGGTCGCGGATCCGGAAGTGAACGCCGGCGCCTTCAAGAACGCGCTGATGCACCTGATCCTGCCCGCCATCGTGCTGGGCACCATTCCGCTGGCGGTGATCGCGCGGATGACGCGCTCGTCGATGCTGGAAGTGCTGCGCGAAGACTATGTGCGCACCGCGCGCGCCAAGGGCCTGTCGCCGGCGCGAGTGATCTTCATCCACACCCTGCGCAACGCGCTGATCCCGGTGTTGACCGTGATCGGCCTGCAAGTGGGCACGCTGATGGGCGGCGCGGTGCTGACCGAAACCATCTTCTCCTGGCCGGGCATAGGCAAATGGCTGATCGACGCCATCAGCCGCCGCGATTATCCGGTGGTGCAGAACGGCATCCTGATGGTGGCGACGCTGGTGATCGTCACCAACTTCATCGTCGACATCCTGTACGGCATCGCCAATCCGCGCATCCGTCACGCCAAGTAACAGCCAGTAGGTGGACTTATGACTCAGACTACGCAAGTCAACGCCGGGCCGGACCTGGCGCTGGCCTATCCCTCGCCGCTGAAGGAGTTCTGGCAGGGCTTTTCCCACAACAAGGGCGCGGTGGCCGGCCTGATCTTCATGCTGATCGTCACCTCCTGTGCGCTGTTGGCGCCGCTGGTGGCGCCCTACAGCCCCATCGAGCAGTACCGCGATCATTTGCTGACCCCGCCAGCCTGGGTGGACGGCGGTTCGGCGCAGTTCCTGTTTGGCACCGACGAATTGGGGCGCGACATCCTGTCGCGGCTGATTCACGGCGCGCGGCTGTCGCTGTTCATCGGCCTGTGCTCGGTGCTGATGGCCTTGCTGCCGGGCGTGGTGCTCGGCCTGTTGGCCGCCTTCTTTCCCAAGGCCCTCGGCGGCGCGATCATGCGGCTGATGGACATCATGATGGCCTTGCCCTCGCTGTTGCTGGCGGTGGCCATCATGGCCATTCTCGGACCGGGGCTGATGAACGCGATGATCGCCATCGCCACCGTGTCCTTGCCCGCCTATGTGCGCCTGACCCGCGCGTCGGCGATGACCGAGCTGAACCGCGACTACGTCACCGCCTCGCGCGTGGCCGGCGCGGGCCTGCCGCGGCTGATGTTCGTCACCGTGCTGCCCAACTGCATGGCGCCCTTGATCGTGCACGCGACCATGAGCTTTTCCTCGGCCATTCTGGAGATCGCCGCGCTGGGCTTCCTCGGCCTGGGCGTGCAGCCGCCCACCCCGGAGTGGGGCACCATGCTGGCCTCGGCCCGCGATTACATTGAAAGCGCCTGGTGGGTGGTGACGCTGCCCGGCCTGACCATTTTGCTGTCGGTGCTCGCCATCAACTTGATGGGCGACGGCCTGCGCGACGCGCTGGACCCGAAACTGAAGCGCGCCGCTTGAGGGGATGGACATGAGTTTGTTGCAAATCAAGAACCTCTCGGTGGAGTTTGGTTCGGAAAAAAATCCCTTCCGCGCGGTGGAAGGGCTGGACCTAGAGGTTAATCAGGGCGAGATCGTCGGCATCGTCGGCGAATCCGGCTCCGGCAAGTCGGTGACCATGATGGCGATGATGGGGCTGTTGGAAGGCCAGGGTCGCATCGTGGCGGACGAACTGAGCTTCGACGGCAAGAACCTGCTGACCATTTCCTCGCGCGAGCGCCGCAAGATCGTCGGCAAGGACATCGCGATGATCTTCCAGGACCCGATGACCTCGTTGAATCCCAGCTACACCGTCGGTTACCAGATCATGGAAGTGCTGAAGCTGCATCAGGGTCTGCGCGGAGCGGCGCTGAAGCGGCGCGCGCTGGAACTGATGGAACTGGTGGAGATTCCGGCGCCGGCCTCGCGGCTCAACGCCTATCCGCACCAGCTGTCCGGCGGCATGAGCCAGCGCGTGGTGATCGCGATGGCCATCGCCTGTAATCCCAAGCTCTTGATCGCCGACGAGCCGACCACGGCGCTGGACGTGACCATTCAGGCGCAGATCATGGAGTTGCTGGTCAGTCTGCAGAAAAGCCAGAACATGGCGCTGATCATGATCACTCACGATCTGGCGGTGGTGGCCGAGGTGGCCCACCGGCTGGCGGTGATGTACGCCGGCCAGGTGGCGGAGATGGGCGCGGTGCCCGGCGTGTTCAACCACCCGACCCACCCGTACACCGAGGCGCTGCTGTCGTCGATTCCGGAGCACAGCAAAGGCGCGCATCGGCTGAACACCTTGCCCGGCATCGTGCCGGGGCAGTACGACCGTCCCAGCGGCTGCCTGTTGTCGCCGCGTTGCCCCTATGTCAAGGACAACTGCCGGACCCAGCGTCCGGGGCTGACCCCGGTGGAGGGCGGCGCCGTGCGCTGCCACTACCCGTTGCTGGACAAGGAGGCGAAATGAGCACCGTATTGCAAGCGCGGGATCTGACCCGCTATTACGACGTGTCCCAGGGCTTCCTCAAGCCCTCGGCGCAGGTCAAGGCGCTCAACGGCGTCTCCTTCGAACTGCAGGCCGGCAAGACGCTGGCGGTGGTGGGCGAATCCGGCTGCGGCAAGAGCACGCTGGCCCGGCAACTGACGCTGATCGAAGCGCCGACCTCCGGTTCTTTGCTGCTGGACGGCAAGGACGCGGCCCAGGCCGGCAAGGCCGACTTGAAAGCCATGCGCACCAAGGTGCAGATGGTGTTCCAAAACCCGTACGCGTCCTTGAATCCGCGTCAGAAAATCGGCAGCCAGCTGGCCGAGCCGCTGCTGATCAACACCTCGCTGAACGCCAAGGAGCGCGAAGACAAGGTGCGCGGCATGATGCAGCGGGTCGGTCTGCGGCCGGAGCACTTCTTCCGCTATCCGCACATGTTCTCCGGCGGCCAGCGTCAGCGCATCGCCATCGCGCGCGCAATGATGCTGAACCCCAAGATCGTGGTGGCGGACGAGCCCACCTCGGCGCTGGACGTGTCCATCCAGGCCCAGGTGCTCAATCTGTTCATGGATCTGCAGGACGAGTTCAAGACCGCCTATGTGTTCATCTCCCACAATCTGTCGGTGGTTGAGCATGTGGCCGACGACCTGATGGTGATGTACCTGGGGCGCGCGGTGGAGGTGGGGGAAAAGAACCGCGTTTACGAACGGCCGCTGCACCCCTATACCCAGGCCTTGTTGTCGGCGACGCCGTCCATCCATCCTGAGCAGCGCCGCATCAAGATCAAGATCGAAGGCGAACTGCCCAGCCCCTTGAAGCCGCCGTCGGGCTGCGCCTTCCACAAGCGCTGCCCGCACGCGAACCAGCGTTGCGGGGAAGAGGTGCCGGAATTGCGCGAGCTGGATCAGCGCATGATCGCCTGCCATCGCGCCGAAGACATCAACGTCTGAGCGCGTATTGTCCTATCGTCAGCGGGGCCGCCATGCGCGGCCCGCTTTTTTTTGGCCGCGCTTTGTCGATAATGAGGAAAATGGACAGATTCTGCTGCGGATAGTCCAGCTGGAAGCGAAACATTTTGCGCAATGCACAAAAATTGCTTTACCCGCCCCCAACGACCACGATACATTCGCCATGGCACACACAGTCAAAGGAAAACGAGAATTGAAGCGAGCCGTGTACGCGGGCAGCTTCGACCCGGTGACCAACGGTCACCTATGGATGATTCGCGAAGCGGTGGAACTGTTTGACGAATTGATCGTAGCGGTCGGAGTGAACCCGGAAAAACACTGTACCTTCAGTGTCGAGGAACGAGTGGCTTTGCTGCGCGCTGTCACCGGCGGTTTCAGCAAGTTGCGGGTGGATGTGTTCGAGAACCAGTTCCTGGTCAATTACGCGCAAAGCATAGGCGCCAACTACATCATCCGCGGCATCCGCACCGCCAGCGACTATGAGTACGAGCGCACCATGCGCTACATCAACTCCGATTTGCACCCGGACATCACCACCATCTTCCTGCTGCCGCCGCGCGAATACGCCGAGGTGTCGTCGACGATGGTCAAAGGCCTGGTGGGGCCGCGCGGCTGGGAAAGCGTGATTCGCCAATATCTGCCGGAGCCGGTCTACCGCAAGCTGATCGAGATGTATTCGTCCGAATAGCCGCGGCTGTAATAGAATTGGATATCCGTTCACGCGCCGCCTGCAGTCAGCGGCGCGTTTGTTTTGTGTTTTGCCCATCGCCCATATCGAGGACTCATGCTGGACGTCAGCCCATTCGCCAATCGCCTGGCCAAGAATTTCAAGCACCACGCCAAATGGGCGCGCCGCCAGGGGCTGGACGCCTGGCGCGTTTACGACAAGGACGTGCCGCAGTTCCCGTTCGCGGTGGACCTGTACGGCGAGCGCGTCCATCTGCAGGAGTACGACACCGGTTGGGAGATGGAGGACGAGGCCTATCGCGACTGGATCAACGCGGTGGTGGACAGCCTGTGCGCGGTCACCGGCCTTGCGCCCGGCGCGGTGACGCTGAAGAACCGCCGCCGTCAAAAGGGCGTCAGCCAGTACGAGAAAGTGGGACAGTCGGGCGACGACTTCATCATCGATGAGTTCGGCCAGCGTTTCATCGTCAATCTGGACGCCTACCTGGACACCGGCCTGTTCTTGGACCACCGCAACACCCGCAAGCGGGTGAGGGAAGAGGCCGCCGGCAAGCGTTTCCTCAATCTGTTCGCCTATACCGGCAGCTTCACCGTCTATGCCGGCTGCGGCGGGGCGATCAGTTCCGAAACCGTGGACATGTCCAATACCTATCAGGATTGGTCGCGCCGCAATTTCGAGCTCAACGGCCTGGATCTGGCCCGGCATCAGCTGGTGAGGGCCGACGTGTTCCAGTATCTGGAAGAGGCGGTGGACGGCGGCAAGCAGTTCGACCTGATCGTGATGGACCCGCCCACCTTCTCCAACTCCAAGAAAATGCGCGACATCCTGGACGTGCAGCGCGATCACGTCTGGCTGATCGACTACGCGATGGCGCTGCTGGCGCCGGGCGGCACCTTGTACTTCTCCAATAATCTGCGCAGCTTCAAGCTGGACGAGAGACTGGCCGAGGATTACGTCATCCGCGACATCAGCGCGCAATCGGTGCCGGAAGACTTCCGCAACCGAGCCATCCATCAGTGCTGGCAGATACGCCGCGACTAGCGGTTTGAGTCTTCTATATAAGGATCCGGTTAATTAGAGGCCGAACTTTATCGCCGGGTTTCCTATCGTATTGCATGGCGCGACAACATTCCGACAGCTGCTAGTCTGAATCATGCGCGCCTTCGCTCATCACAATAAGGAGACTCGATGATTCAACTCGATTTCTACGGCACCCTGGTGGCTGCGTCGCTGGTTTTGCTGCTCGGGCGCAAACTGGTGGCGCATGTCGGCGCGCTGCGTACCTACAACATCCCCGAGCCGGTGGTCGGCGGCTTGCTGATCGCCGCCTTGCTGCTGCTGTTCCGCCAAGTCACCGGCAGCGAAGTCCGCTTTGACGCTTCGCTGCAAACCCCGCTGATGCTGGCCTTCTTCGCTTCCATCGGCCTCAACGCCAATTTGAAAAGCCTGAAACAGGGCGGCAAGACCGTCGGCGTCTTCCTGGCCGTGGTGGTCGGCCTGCTGCTGGTGCAGAACACCTTGGGCATCGCCTTGGCCAGCCTGCTGGGCCTGGACCCATTGATGGGCTTGCTGGCCGGCTCCATCACCTTGTCCGGCGGTCACGGCACCGGCGCCGCCTGGGGCGGCACCTTCGCCTCCAAATACGGATTGGCCTCTGCGTCGGAACTGGCGCTGGCCTGCGCCACCTTCGGCCTGGTGCTGGGCGGCCTGATCGGCGGCCCGGTGGCGCGCTTCCTGGTCAAGAAAGTCAAAACCCCGGGCGCCGAGCACAATGCCGACGATCCGCCGCTGGCCTTCGAACAACCGGACGCCCAGCGTCTGATCACGCCGCACTCCTTCATAGAGACCCTGGCGCTGATCGCCGTCTGCTTGCTGGGCGGCACCTTTCTCGGCGGCCTGCTCAAAGGCACGCCGCTGGAGCTGCCCACCTTCGTCTGCGTATTGTTCGTCGGCGTGCTGATCAGCAACGGCTTGGCGGCTTTGGGTTGGTATCAGATCTTCGAGCGCGAAGTGTCGGTGCTCGGCAACGTCAGCCTGTCGCTGTTTCTGGCCCTGGCGCTGATGTCGCTGCGCTTGTGGGATTTGGCGGCGTTGGCGCTGCCCATCTTCGTGCTGCTGCTGGCGCAAACCGCGGCGATGGCGATGTACGCGATCTTCATCACCTTCCGGGTGATGGGCCGCAATTACGACGCGGCGGTGCTGGCCGCCGGCCATTGCGGCTTCGGCCTGGGCGCCACCCCCACCGCCATCGCCAATATGCAGGCGGTGACCGAGCGCTTCGGCCCTTCGCATCTGGCCTTTCTGGTGGTGCCCATGGTGGGCGCCTTCTTCATCGACATCGTCAACGCCATCGTAATCAAGCTCTACCTGGCGCTGCCCTTCATCGGCTAAGCCTTGCGGCAGCGGAGGCTATCGTCCGGATTGATAAATTCAACCAGGCGATAGCCTTGCAATGCCGTGGCCGCGTACCTATCTTTGCTGCAACAGCCCGCCGCTGGCGGGCGCTTCAGACAGCGAAAGACATCCCAATGGCTTACATCAATCTCAACGCCGACAACTTCAACACCCATATGAAAGAGGAAGGCCTGGTCATCCTCGACTTTTGGGCGCCGTGGTGCGGTCCGTGCAAAATGTTCGGCCCCACTTTCGAAGCCGCGTCGGAAAAACACGCCGACATCGTGTTCGGCAAGATCAATACCGAAGACGAACGCGACCTGGCCGCTCACTTCAATATCCGCTCTATTCCGACGCTGATCGCCATCAAGGACGGCATCATGGTGTTCAACCAGGCCGGCGCGATGATGGCGGCGCAATTCGAACAACTGATCCAGGGGCTGCGCGAACTGGACATGGACAAGGTGCGGGCCGACATCGCCAGCCAGCAGGAATGACAGCTGGCGCCGACGCGCGGCGCTCAGGACAATAGATAAGGCAATGCTTCAGGCATTGCCTTATTATTTTGTCTGCCATCTATATAGGTATGGCGCAGCGAGGAGACGCGAATGAAACGATGGGGCGCAATGCTGATTTTTTGCAGTCAGGCGGTGATGGCGGCTTGCCCGGCTTTATTGAACTACACGGTGCCGGGTCTGATGGGCGGTCAGATCAATCTATGCCAGTACGCGGACCGGCCGCTGCTGGTGGTCAATACCGCGAGCCACTGCGGCTTCACGCCGCAGTTCAAGCAACTGCAATCGCTGTATCAGACCTATGGGCAGAGGGGGCTGATGGTGGTCGGCTTTCCCAGCAATGATTTCTTTCAGGAACTGGAGAGCGATAAGGAGATCGGCGCCTTCTGCGAAGCCAATTACGGCGTGACCTTCCCGATGGCCGGAAAAGGGCATGTGCGCGGCGCCGATGCGCAGCCGTTCTTCAAAGCCTTGATCAAGGCCACCGACGACGCTCCGGTATGGAACTTCCACAAATACCTGATCCTGCCCGGCGCCAGCAAGGTGGTCAGCATAGGCACGCGCACCAAGCCGGACGATCCGGAAGTCGTCAACGCCTTCCTGCCTTATCTGAAGCCGGCGGAGAGCGTGAAAAACTAGAAGATTTGCGTGCATCCCGCAACGGGCCGGCGAAGCGCCGGCCCGTTTTTCATGGTTCGGCGGGGTGGTTGAGGCGTGCCGGCAAATACCCCTTTTGGATATTTCTTGCCGCATCAATGGTTTGCCCTGTGAGACCCGCTTTTGTTGAGGTTTTTCTCGCAAAAGGTGTTGACGGGTTTAGGGGGCTGACGTATAGTTCGCCTCCTCAGCAGACAACGCAGCGACGGAAACGAAACGCAGCGATCTGCACCGATCTTTAACA